>JAFZOE010000254.1 GCA_017552845.1 Clostridia bacterium | reverse complement strand
TGAGCCGGATGAGGGAACAATCAAATGGGGCGTCACAACCTCCCAATCCTATTTCCCTTCCGATAACTCCGCATTCTTTGACGGCGTTGAAGATAATCTCATCGACTGGCTTCGCGGCTACTCAGATCTCGTGTTTGAGAGCGATGTCCGCAGCTGGCTCGGCAGAATGATGTTCTCGGGCGATGAGGCGCTGAAAAAAGCGAAGGTGCTTTCGGGCGGCGAGAGAGTGCGCTGTATGCTCTGCAAAATGATGCTCTCGGGTGCGAATGTGCTTATATTCGACGAGCCGACAAATCACCTCGACCTCGAATCCATAGCCTCGCTCAATGACGGCCTTATCAAATATCCGCAGACGATTCTCTTTACTTCTCACGACCATCAGTTCGTGCAGACCGTCGCGGACAGAATTATAGATATCACCACCGGCCACCACTTCGATAAGAAGATGACCTATGATGAATACCTCGATTTCCTGAGAAATAAAGAATAGACATATTCTAACGCCCTCTACGTTTCGTGAGAGGGCGATATAATTTAAGATTAACAAATCAAGAAAGCACAGCCGTAAAGCTGTGCTTTCTGTATCAGTCGTCATCGTCGTAGCTGTCATCGCGGAATACGCTGATATTTGCATATTCATCCTCGCCGAAAATCAGCTTTTCGAGAATGTCGGGTTTCATTGAGGTTATGTTGTCAACTCCGTAGCTCAGCAGTTCCTTCGTCTGGTCGATTCGGTTGACTGTCCAGATTGAAACATATAGATCGCGTCTGTGCATCATATCGCAGAGCTGCTTCGAGCAGTGGCCGTAGGGGGAATTGACGCCCATCGCGCCCATTGCCTTAACTCTCTCGACCAGTGCCTTGCCGATGTCTCTGTCCTTCGCTTCTTCCTCGGTTATCTCATGGTTGAGATAGAAGGGGATGATTGAAGTCGATTTGACCTTCTCAATCCAGTCCTCGCCGACGCCCGTGTAGAATGCGCGGTCCTTGAGGTTATATTCGTGAATCATCTCGTCGATTGCGGGCAGATTTGCGGTCGATTTGAGGTCGAGATTTATCTTGCATTTGCGGCTGCCGGCGATGACCTTGAAGGCCATGTCGAGCGATTCGCCCTGCTTCATAGTCGGAGCGGAATTATGGATAATTACCGGAGTGCCGTCGGGCCTGAAAGAAACGTCGAGCTCAATGCACTTCGCGCCGTGATAAATCGAATAGCTCACGCCTTCGAGTGAATTCGGCTTCTGCTTGAGCGCGCCCGCGTGATGGCAGACCGTGAAGCCGTATTGAAGCTCTGGACATTCCCAGTCATCCGGCTTTTTGGTAAACAGTTTGTCTAAAAAGGACATTTTACAACACCTCAAATTGCATTGTAACATAACTGAATCAAAAATTCAATTATTATTTGTATGATAATATAAAAAGAGCGTATAACTTAAATGATAAGAGAAATACCGGCATCGAGCAACGGTTTACATCCCGCAAATAATACGGGCCCGTATCTCTCCGCCGATATTTCAATTGATACTTTATCAAAGTTATACGATTTTGTCAAGACTAATGATTTGGTGAATATAGTTACAGATAAACAGAGGCAAGTTCACCCGTAAATAGCACGAATGCCAAGTCAGGAGTTGCCCCTGTTCGAATAAATAATACCACTACTGCCGCAGAAAGTCAAGAGAACAAAAAGCGAGAAGCACCATTGCCAGTGAAAAGACGGAACCAATTACCGCCCCTTATAGCGCAGGTGCTTCTGCTGAAATAATATATCACATGGAAACAAAAATGTCAAGACAGGGTTGTTGCTTTCGCCTTCATTTTTACACCAATTCTATATCCAGATCAAATTCGGGCAGCCATTCGCCCTTGCAGAGATCGCGCGCGCGGAAGAGCACATTTCCGTCATAGACTTCAACTATAAAAGCCAGTCCGTGGTCGTTGTTTTCGCCGTCTTTGTTATTGACGCAGAGTGAGGGAATATTCACCGAGTGAATATTCTCGCCGACCTTCTCATAGGTGTATTCGCCGAAGCCTGTGTGCTCGTGGCCGGTAATCAGGAAAACGTTGCTGTATTTGTCAAGAATCGCCTTGAGCTCATCGCTCTGCGCTCCTATCGAGCCCGCGGAGTCAATCGGGCTGTTCCAGACTTTCGGCAGGCCGTTTGTATTCTTGAGCGGCTGATGAACGAGCACGAATCTCGGCATGCCGTCCTCAACCGAGGCGAGCTCCTTATCGAGCCAGTCAAGCTGCTCGGGGCTCAGATAATTCTCCTCAAATTCCGTCCTGTCCGAGCCGAGCACGATGAATTTATAGCCGTTTATCTCCTCGCTGTAATGGAAGCAGTCATAGTCACTGTCACCGTTGAGAGTGTTGACAAATTCGCTGAATCTCGCGAGGCTCTGCTCATAGACTCTCAGGCGTATGTCGTGATTTCCCTCGCAGGCAATGTGGCGGACTTTCAGTCCCGAAAGGCCGTCGATTACAAGCGAATATTCCATCTCCAGACCGTTTTCGGCGACATCTCCGGCGTTTATCAGAGCGTCAAGCCCTTCGGCATTCTGCAGATCCTTTGCCGCTGCCTGAAAATAATTGTATCTGTCGGGCATATAGTTGCTCACCTGCGGGTCTGCAATCGCGGCGAATACAAGATTCGCGTTGCCCGAAGGGGAGATCGGCGTCTCGGTCGAGGGGGTTATGAGCGCCGTGCCCGTGATTGAAAGGTAAGCCGAGAAAATCAGCAGAAAAATCTTTTTGAAAACAGGAACAAGAAATGAATTCATTTTTATTCTCCTTTGACTTGAACTGCAATCATTATATCACCGCCGCCGCGCTTTGTAAACTCAAAATTGAGCCGACATTTAACTTGACAAAATCATTACCTCATATTACAATAATATAGTTAAATAAACAGACCACACAGAAAGACGAGATTCATTATGCAGATTTACGAAGAATTAAAGGCGAGAGGCCTCATCGCTCAGGTTACTAATGAGGATGAAATCAGAAAAATGGTAAACAGCGGTCAGGCAAAATTCTATATCGGTTTTGACTGCACTGCCGATTCTCTTACCGCCGGCCACTTCATGGCGCTCACCCTTATGAAACGCCTTCAGATGGCAGGCAACAAACCCGTTGCCCTTATCGGCGGAGGAACAACCATGATAGGCGACCCCTCCGGCAGGACGGATATGAGAAAAATGCTCACCAAAGAGGATATTGACCACAACGCCGAGTGCTTCAAAAAGCAGATGGAAAAATTCATCGAATTCGGCGAAGGAAAAGCCGAAATGGTCAACAATGCCGACTGGCTTCTCAATCTGAATTATATCGATATGCTCAGAGATATCGGCCCCTGCTTCTCGGTCAATAATATGCTCCGCGCCGAGTGCTACAAGCAGAGAATGGAAAAGGGTCTCTCATTCCTTGAGTTCAACTATATGATAATGCAGAGCTATGACTTCTACTATCTCTTCCGCGAATACGGCTGCAATATGCAGTTCGGCGGCGACGATCAGTGGAGCAATATGCTCGGCGGCACCGAGCTTATCCGCAAGAAGCTCGGCAAAGACGCTCACGCAATGACAATAACTCTTCTCACCGATTCCCAGGGAAAAAAGATGGGCAAGACAGCGGGCAACGCAGTCTGGCTCGATCCCGAAAAGACCTCGCCCTATGATTTCTATCAGTATTGGCGCAACGTCGGCGATGACGATGTCATAAAGTGCATCCGCGTGCTCACCTTCCTTCCCCTCGAGCAGATTGACGAAATGGCTCAGTGGGAGGGCAGTCAGCTCAACACCGCAAAGGAAATTCTTGCGTTTGAGCTCACGAAGCTCGTTCACGGTGAGGAAGAGGCAAATAAAGCCCAGACGGCGGCAAGAGCGCTCTTCGGAGGCGGCGGAAGCAATGACAATATGCCTTCCACAAAGCTTGCCGATGAGGATTTCACAGACGGCAAAATTGATATTCTCTCGATTCTCGTAAAGACCGGAATCGCGAAATCCAGAAGCGAGGGCAGAAAGCTCTGCGAGCAGAACGGCGTATCTGTTGACGATGTGAAGGTCACCGATACCTACACCTCATATACCAAAGAGGCGCTCGCGGCGAATCCGATAATAGTTAAAAAAGGCAAAAAGATTTTCCATAAGGTTGAGGCATAAATGATTCCTTACGCCGTTTTCACGGATATCGACAACACCCTGACCGTCAGGGATCATATCATTCCTCAGAGGAATATCGATGCCGTGAATGAAGCGCGGCGGCTCGGGCACAAGGCATTCATCAATACCGGCCGTTCCCTCGGCAACATACCGCCCGTAATCTTTGAGCAACTTGAATTCGACGGCGTGCTCTCGGGCAACGGGACCATGATTACCATAGGCGGCGAGACGGTATTTGAGCACTTTATGCCCGAAGAAATCTGCCGCAGATTAGTCAGGTATTTCTTTGATAACAAAAATCTCTGGGCGGCGTTTGAAGGCAAAAAGAGAAGCTATTCGATACCCGGCAGACCGCGCAGGCTTGCTCCGCTTGAAATACCCGTCAATTCTTATGAAGAATTCCTTGAAAAATCTGCGGATGACGATATTCAGGTGATTGCGGGAAGCAAGGATACCGATAAAGCGTTCCTCGATTCGCTCAGCGAAGATATAACTTATTTCACTTTTGACAGATATTATGATATAGTCAGCGCGGGGCACAATAAATCCCACTCAATGCTGATGACTCTAGAAATTCTCGGTATTCCGGTTGAAAACAGCTTCGCCTTCGGC
>JAFZOE010000253.1 GCA_017552845.1 Clostridia bacterium | reverse complement strand
TTACCGAATTATCAACAATCTGCTGAGCAGACGAAGAATCATTGCTTATAGCAAAGAATACGCAGTTACCTTTAACTACAATCGCTGCGCCGTCAATCTTGGGAACCTGAGCGGGACCGTAGCTCTGCCACTGATCATGAAGATATGTAATTCTATTGCTGAGCGCGGTCTTGACATTTTCTACAGCCTGTGCATTGGCGCATTCAAACGCAGCAACTTCTTCAGCGCTGCCGGCGCTCATGTCTCTGTAAAAGCAGGCTTTTGTAACATCATCTGCAGATAAGGAGAATACTTCATATATTCTGTCAAGATTGGCAACAACCGAATTCTCTGTATCTTTTATCTCTGAATCGAACGGAAGTCCGTCAACAAGCGCAAGAGCAACTTTTTCAATATCAACCGATTGAGTATCGGTATTTGATCCGCTTCCGCAAGACGCGGCAGAGACAAGAATAAGAGCTAAAAGTAAAACACTGATTAATTTTTTCATAAAAAATCTCCCTCTTACATATTATCGGCGACTGTTCTCGCCCATACTAAACAATAATCTTTTTTGAGATGCGTGCCGTCAGCTGAATATTCCTCAGGAAGGTATCCGTCCGATCCGGTTATACCAACACCGGTTTCGATGAATTTACAGCCTTCTTCATTTGCTATTTCTTCAATAATTACATTTACATTATTGATGTTATTGATATTATATTCATAAACGTTTTTATCGGATGTAGTCTTCGAAATCGGAAGGCATGAAAGAAGAATGATTTCTGCTCCCGGAACTTTTGTTCGGCAGGTAGAAATAACTTTCTTATACTGATTACGGAAGGTTTCCATACTCCCCCATCCGCATTCGTTATCTCCGAACATAATGAATATCTTATCAAACTGTTTTCCGTCAAGCTCGTTTATGACAGGAACCGATCTTCCTTCGCCCGGATCGGTAAACACTGTTTTAACATTAAGCGCTACCTTGGCAAATACATTCTTGGCAATTCCGTAGTTTCCAAGTGCCAAAAGCCTTGAATTACCGATGAATGCGCAATTGTCAAAGCAGGAAAAATCAGTATTTATGCTCGATGGATCGACAAGAGAATATTTAGTTGTAGTTTCTGTTGTAACGACAGTTTCGCTGAGTGTCTCTGAGACGGAATTCCCGGTCTGAGCCGGATTGGTTTCAGTCCTTGTCTGCTTGCCGGAATGGAAGACGCAGATAAGAATTACTATAACCAAAACTGCCGCAACAAATCCGATCGCGGTAGACTTACCGCTTTTTACAGAACTCATCGCTTTGCCTCTTATACATATTTTTCTATTGTATAATTTACTACATCGACAATTTGCTTTCAACTTACAATGTATTACAATTAAGTAACAAATAATTACACAACCGTATTACGGTTTTAAGATCCCCCGCTTTACCGACTCTTCCACTATACCTATAACGGCATTCCAGATTTCAGGAGCGGAATCCTTGATAACGCTCATTCTTTCAAGAACCTGCGGAGCGTGAACATCGCCTTCTTTCCAGGTGTGACCGTTTGTAAGATAATTATGAACAAGCGGCTGGAATCTGTCACATACATTTGCAAACCGCGACTCGGGAGTTTCTTTATTCTCAAATTCAAGCCAGAGTTCTTTAATTTCTTTCCCCTCATCATCCGGCAGAATTGAGAAAAGCTTATCCGCTGCTTCTTTTTCTCGCTTTTCCTTATCTTTATGGCCCTCGGAATCATATGCGAAAGTATCGCCGGCATAAATCTCAACAAGATCGTGGCAAATGGCTATTTTAATTACGTGCGAAACATCTATATCTTCGCTGCAATACTCATTAAGAATCAGAGCCAGCATTGCAAAATGCCAGGAATGCTCGGCATCGTTTTCACGCCTTGAGCCGTCGATAAGAACAGTGCGGCGGAAGATATTTTTCATCTTATCTATTTCAACCAGAAACTCAATCTGCTTTTTAAGCCGGTCATTATCAAGAAAATCAAAATTATTCATAGCAAACCTACTTAATGAACTTCGATCTTATTCCTCTCATGGACTTCATCATTCTCGTTGCAAACTCCACAAACTTATAACCCGTTTTATTCATTATCAGATCGGCTTCGCCCATAAACTCAATGTAATCGTTGCAGAAGCCTTTCTTAAATTTATAAATGCCGTGGAGAGGATTATTCTCGTCGGGATATCCGCCGCGGAAATCATACCAGTTGCACCCTTCTTCAATCGCCCATTTAATCATTGACCACTGGACAAGATATGTGGGCATAAGATTTCGGTGCTCGTTTGAACTTGCTCCGTAAACATACCATATTTTATCACCGACATGGACATCCAGAGCACCGGCAAGAAGCTCATCCTCATAGTAAGCACAATAAATTCTTGCATCATCGCCGAATGCATCCATAATACGTTCAAAATACCCGGTGCTTCTGGTTGCGAAATTATCACGCGAGCCGGTAATAAGCATGAGCTTATGAAAATCTTCGCAAGCTTCTCTGCCTTTGATTTCAATCCGGATTCCCTTTCTCTCGGCAAGACGGGTATTATATCTAGTCTTGGGATGAAAACCGGCCATTACCTCATCTTCTGTTTTACCTTCAAGCGGGAGACGGAATATATACCTCGCCTGAACGGTATCAAAACCGGCGCCGTGTTCCTTGAAAGTGAATCCGAGAGATTTGAGTAAATCGATATATTCGGTATTATCTGCAGGAGTGTCTGTATCAATCTTGAAAGTATATGCTTTGTTCTTTCTTCCATATTCGGAAACAGCTTCGAGCAATGTTTTAACTGTATCTTTATCTGAAAGGTCGCAGACGGGGCCGCGCGGAGCATACATCATTTTAAAAGGAGTGTAAGGTATCTTACGAATAAGAACACCGCAGACTCCCTTGATTTCACCATTTTCATCGCGGCAGATAAAACCTGTCCAATCCCATTCTTTTTTTACCTTACCCCACATAGATGTCTGCATCATATGTCCCTTTGGGTTCTTCTTTATAAATTCGTCAAACTCAGCGGCATCAGGTATTTTGACCGTCTCTGTTTTCATTGAGTAACTCCTTTGCCCTTTTGAGAAGGGCGTTTTTTTCATTTTCAATTCTGTTATCCATTACTTCATCAAGTAATACAGATAACGCTTTTCCCAACGAGGAATCGGCAGTATAACCGAGAGAAATCAAATCTCTGCCGTCTACTTCAAGATCTTTGATTCCGAAGCAGGGCTCCTGCTCAACAATCTCTATGAAAAATTCTTTAGCGGTTTCATTCTCCGAAAGAAATCTTTCTGTCAGGAAAGAATCAAGCGCACGGACATCCGCTTCCCTTACCTCAAATAATTCGCGGATTGTATCCTCGCCGAGCAAACCAATATACTTCTTAAAAGTCTTTTTGCTCATTTTTTCAGGCATTAGCCCGTGATATTCAACCAGATTGCAGACGTGAAGCCTGAGCCTGTTTGAAGATTTCATATAATTAAGAATCTTACGCGCTATCTCTACGCTGACTTTTGCGTGATCGTAAAAGTGACCGACGCCGTTATCGTCAACAGTTTTGACAGCCGGTTTACCGCTGTCATGAAACAGCATCGCGAGACGAAGCTCAGCATCGGCTCTGATATTCTCAACAGCGTGAAGCGTATGATGCCAGGCATCGTATTTATGAGCCTTGTTTTGCTGGTCAAGATTATGCATAGGCTCGAGCTCAGGCATAATCGTAAAAATCACATCGCAGTAATCATCAAGAACCGAATATACATTTTCGCCTTCAAGAAGTTTGCATAATTCGGAAAAGATCCGTTCTTTA
>JAFZOE010000252.1 GCA_017552845.1 Clostridia bacterium | reverse complement strand
TGCAGAAAGCCTGGAGGCCTACGCCGATCCATTTAGCGGCTTCTGCTGCGCTCTTTGCATTTTCCTTCATGGCGATCGCTGCGCCGAGTTCATACGCCCATTTAACATTTTCAAAGCAGATAGGCTGTGTGCTCTCTACGATACTGTAGGCATCCACGCCTTTGCCGTTGGTATAAGCCTTAACATCCTCAAAGCTATTGAAGCCGTACTTGTCAAGAACAGGCTGCAGCTGAGGCATACGTCCTTCATAGTTTTCAAATAAAGCCATAACTGCACCTCCCTCTTATTCTTTGCGCGGATCGATCCACTTCACCGCACCGTCTTCTGCTTTAAAACGACCATAAGTACCAAGGTTCTTTTCATAAGCTTCGTTAGGAGACATGCCGTTCTTGATGGCATCCATCATCTTGCCAAGGCTTAAGAACTGGTAACCGCAAACCTGGCCATCCTTGTCCAGGGCCATCTTGATAACATAACCTTCTGTCATTTCCAGATAGCGGGTTCCCTTTGCCAGGGTTCCGTACATTGTACCAACCATGGAACGAAGGCCTTTGCCCAGGTCTTCCAGGCCGGCGCCGATACGAAGGCCGTCATCTGAGAATGCGGACTGTGTGCGGCCGTAAACGATCTGAAGGAACAGTTCCCTCATGGCAGTATTGATAGCATCGCAGACAAGGTCTGTATTGAGCGCTTCAAGGATGGTTCTGCCGGGGAGAATCTCGGAAGCCATTGCTGCGGAATGGGTCATACCCGAGCAGCCGATGGTCTCAACGAGTGCTTCCTGAATAACGCCTTCTTTGACATTGAGCGTCAGCTTGCAGGTGCCCTGCTGGGGAGCACACCAGCCGATGCCGTGTGTGAAGCCGGAAATATCCTTGATTTCCTTGGCTTTTACCCACTTCGCTTCCTCGGGAATCGGGGCTGCTCCGTGGGCTACGCCCTGCGCTACAGGGCACATCATTTCTACTTCGTGCGAATAAATCATAGATTTACTCCTTTCTTTCTGCAGGTAAATTAACCCCTACTTTACCATTATAATTACAATAAAAATATTACCATTTTATATTGAATAAGTCAAGATAAAAGTAACGCTGTGTATTGAATTTTGCTTTCGTTTATGTTATTATTCACGCGGCGGAATTCCGACAGAAACGGTGGATAACATGAACAACAAGATTTTATATATTATCAGGCACGGCGAGACGGATATGAACGCCGGACTTCGCCTGCAGGGTCAGGTTGACAGCCTGCTCAATGAAAACGGAATAAGAGAGGCGCATGAAACGGCGCAGATTCTGGCCGAAGCCGGAATCGTATTTTCAAAAGCTTATGCATCGGCTCTGCAGAGAGCCGTGAAAACGGCGGAAATAATCGCGCCTGGCATTGAAATAATTCCGGTTCCCGAGATAATGGAATTGAAATTCGGCGATTATGAGGGCCTCCCCTATTCCGAAATCGGCAAAGAACTCTGGGACTTCATTCACGACCCCGAAAATACCGATCCTCCCGAAACGGTTGAGAGAATTCAGTCTCTCGTCGCGAGGACGGGCGGATTCCTTGAAAGAGTGATAAACGGAAACGATTCGGGCAATATACTTATAGTCACACACGGAATCGCACTGCGCTCGATACTCAGGAATCTTTACGGTGATGAGAGCAGAGAAAATGTCTGGGCTATGCCGATTAAAAACTGCGTTGTTTATAAAGTAAATATAAGCGGCGGGAAGGTAACGGAAATACGCAGAGCCGATGAGCTTTCAATTGAGAATAAAAACGATAAGAGCAAGGTCTTCTGACCCTGCTCTGTTTGTTTATTTCTGAGTTCTTTCAAGAATATTTCGCGCTACATAAATACCGCTGGCAGACGCATGGGACAGTGAATGGGTTACGCCGCTTCCGTCGCCGATGACATAGAGGCCTTTATGGAGAGATTCTAGATTATTATCAACCTTGACCTCCATATTGTAGAATTTGACCTCGACTCCGTAGAGGAGCGTGTCGTCATTTGCCGTGCCGGGAGCGATTTTATCGAGCGCATAAATCATTTCGATAATACCGTCAAGGATGCGCTTGGGAAGCACGAGACTGAGGTCGCCGGGTGTCGCTTTGAGAGTCGGGTTGACACTGCCTTCGATAATACGCTGAACTGTGCTCCTTCTGCCTCTCTCGAGGTCTCCGAAGCGCTGGACTATTACTCCCCCGCCGAGCATATTTGAAAGACGCGAAATGCTCTCGCCGTATTCGTTACTGTTTCTGAACGGGAATGAAAAATGCTTGCTGACAAGCAGAGCAAAATTCGTATTATCCGTCTGAAGTGCGGGATCCTCGTAGCTGTGGCCGTTTACTGTGATAATTCCGTTTGTATTCTCATTGACGACCGAGCCGTGGGGATTCATGCAGAATGTGCGAACCCTGTCCTCGAACTTCTGAGTGCGGTAAACTATCTTGCCCTCGTAAAGTTCATCGGTGATTCCCTCAAAGACAACCGCGGGAAGCTCAACTCTGACACCTAAATCGACGCGGTTTGATTCGGTCGGAATTTCGAGATCTTCGCAGACCTTCTGCATCCATTTGCTGCCGCTTCTGCCGACAGAAATAATGCAGTATTCCGCATCCGCGCTGCCGCCGTCATAGACGACCTCATAGCCGCCTTCGGTCTTTCTGACCGAATTTATCGGAGTCATGAAAAAGAAATCGATTTTATCTTTGAGTTTATTATAAAGATTCTCGAGCACTACATAGTTCTTATCCGTGCCGAGATGGCGGACCGAAGCGTCGAGCAGGGTGAGTTTATTCTCAATGCACTTCTTTTTGAAGCTTGTGCCGGCCGTGGAATAGAGCTTAGTCCCCTCGCCGCCGTTTGCCATATTGATTGAATCGACATATTCCATAAGCTCAATGGCTTTTTCCTTGCCGATATACTCATAGAGCGTGCCGCCGAAATCGTTTGTGATATTATATTTGCCGTCGGAGAACGCGCCCGCGCCGCCGAATCCGCTCATAATCGAGCAGGTTTTGCAACCGATACAGCTCTTCACCTTATCGCCGTCAATCGGGCATTTCCTCTTTGCAAGCTCGTTACCCGCCTCAAAAACCGCGATTTTGAGTTCAGGATTTTTTGTTATCAGTTCATAGGCGGAATAGATTCCTCCGGGACCCGCACCGACAATTATTACATCATATTTCATAGTTTTATTTCCCTTAAAATGGGGAGGCGTCGGTTGATGCCTCCCCTCAATATTTTATTTTAAATCACCAATCTGTCTGATAAGCGCCATGCACTCGTCAAATCCCATAAGCTTCGGCACGGGATAGAGAGGATTGCCCTCCTTGAGCGCTCTCTGGGCGATGGTCGGAACATCCTTATCGAGGATGCCGTCGATATGCTCGGGAATACCCATGGCGGCGTTGTATTCTCTGATCTTCGCGATGAAGCCCTGCGCCTTCTGTGCCTCGGTGAGACCTGTTGCGTCAAAGCCCGCTATGTCATAGAGCTCGGCAAGCCTTGTCTGAGCGGCTTCGCCGTAATAATCGAGAACATAGGGCATAATAACAGCCATGGCAAGGCCGTGGGGAACATGATAGAAACCGCCGAGATTGTGGCCGATTGCGTGAACGTAGCCGACATAAGCTCTTGTGAACGCCATACCTGCGTAGTATGAGGCTTTGAGCATGTTGCCGCGCGCTTCGATATTCTTGCCGTCTTAATAAGCGGTCTGAATATTGTCAAAGATAAGCTTAACTGCTTTCTTCGCGAAATCTTCGGTATTTGCGACGTTGCTTCTGCCGATATAAGCCTCAACAGCGTGGGTAAGGGCATCCATACCGGTAGTTGAAGTTACATGGGGAGGAAGGCCGACGGTAAGTTCCGGATCGAGAACCGCATAACCCGCGCGGAGTTTGGGATCGTTTACGGGGCATTTCTCGTGAGTTTCCTCATCGGTGACAACCGCGGCAAGAGTAACTTCGGAGCCTGTGCCCGCAGTGGTCGGAACTGCGAAGAGCGGAGGCAGGGGCTTGCGGACCTTGAGAAGGCCGCGCATCTTTCTTACAGAGGTATTCGGATTTGCCACTCTCGCGCCGGCGAGCTTGGCGCAGTCCATCGGAGAGCCGCCGCCGAAAGCAATTATTGCTTCGCAGCCGCCTCTGAGATAAGCGTCTCTCGCGGCTTCGATATTTTCGATTGAAGGATTGGGCTGAACATCATCAAAAACCCTGTATTCAATATGGGAATTCTCAAGCTCCTCATAGAGCGAATCGAGCAGATGAAGACCGGTGAGGCCTTTATCGGTAACGATAAGGACACAGCCGATGCCCTTTGACTTGACAAGCTCGGGAAGCTTTCTGATGGAGCCGGGGCCCTCAAGAAGAACGGGCTCTTTCCAGTTGAAGAAATCGGTTCCCATAACAAGCTTGAAACCTGCCTGATAGGTTCTGCAGACGAGTTTTGAAAGCGGTGATACTGACATAATACCTCTCCCTCTGAATAGATTTTACCTTAATATTTTATCACAATAATAATAGATATGCAATGTTTTATTTATCGTTATAATCATAGAAAAGCTCATCGAGGAGTTTATCCAGATCTTTTTTATTGCCGAAAGCGGCTTTGACAAAAGCACCGGCATTCTTAAACATCAGCTTGAAATAGAGCCAGTCGCCGAGGTCATCGTATTTGCGCGTGGAGTTTATAAGATGATACTCTCTGAGGACGGTATATTTTTTGCCGAGCTTTTTGCCGTATTTTTTGATTTTCTTCGCTGTATCGGCATCCTCCATCGCCTTCTTCTCGGTGAATCCGCCGACGGCGTCAAAGGTTGATTTCTCAGCCCAGAAGATGCCGCAGTAAAGGCCTGTCAGCCCGAATGATACGCGGCACATAATGTCGTTGCTCCAAAGCGGGAAAGAATAGCGCTCAAATCTTATCGGCGCGCCGCCGCCTATGTATCTGCCCGTTTCAAGCAGAGAGACGGCCTCCTTTATCGTGCCCGGAGTCATTCGGTTGTCGCAGTCGATTGTGAGGATTATATCGCTCTGAGCCGCTTTTATGCCGTCGTTGCGGACCTTCGCTATGCATCTGTCTTCATTGAATATAACTTTCGCACCCGCGCTCTCGGCGAGCTGAGCTGTGCGGTCGGTGCAGCGGTTGCAGACAACGATTATTCCGACCTCGCCGCCGTAAACCGACGCGGCCTCATTTATCGATTCTATGCATCTTTCGACATATTTCTCCTCGTTATGCGCGGGGATGATTACGCTGACCGAAGGTAAACTCATCTAACTGCTCCTTTTCGGCTGAATAAAGGGACCTGCAGAGCAAGTCCCTTCACTGAGAATAAGCTTTGATTATTTGTCAAGATTTCTGGTGCACTTTGTGACGGTCTTGAAGACATCCTCAAAGTGGTTGAGAGCATCGTCAACAACCTCGTCCGTATCTGCGAGAGAGGTGTAAAGACGGGAGCCCGCAAGGGTAACGATACCGTGAGCCATATAGGCCGCGCCCATCTGCTCCATGGCAACCTTTCTGCGGAGCATTTCGGGCTTTGCCTTGAGCATGGGGATAACGGAATTGGGAAGGAACATCGAGGAGAAGTCATAGCTCATTGCGCCGGAGCACTCAAGATGGCAGATGGAGCCCTGGTTGTAAGCAACGAACGGAAGCGAATACTTGTCGATGAGCTTCTGGAGACCTGCGGTCATTCTGTCGCCCGCCTTGCCCGCCTTCTCGCAGGCGTTGGTCTTTTCGATTTCCTGGATTGCGGTGTAGCCTGCGAATGCTGAGAGCGGGTTTGCAGCGAGAGTGCCGCCGACATAGGCTCTCTTCATCATTGTGCCGACACCTGCGGCCATGCCGCTGACGAATTCCTTCTTGCCGCCGACGCCGCCTGCTGACGGATAGCCGCCCGCAACGACCTTGCCGAAGATGGTGAGGTCGGGAGTGACGCCGAAGTAACCCTGAGCGCCGCCGAGACCGATACGGAAACCGGTAACAACTTCGTCCATGATGAAC
>JAFZOE010000251.1 GCA_017552845.1 Clostridia bacterium | reverse complement strand
TTTAAGGATAAATCGAGCGAAAACCTTGTGAGCGCGATTGAGAATTCCAAGGGGAACGATCTTTCAAAGCTTGTTTTCGCTCTCGGAATCCGCCATATAGGCCAGAAGGCGGGCAAGATTCTCGCCGATTATTTCGGAACTCTCGATGCGATAATGTCCGCTTCGCTTGAAGAGTTGACCGCAATAGAGAATATCGGCGCGATTATGGCGCAGAGCGTCGTTAATTTCTTCTCGCTCGAGCAGACAAAGAGTGAGATTGAGGAACTCAGGACGGCCGGAATCAACATGAATTCCCTGCGCGAAAAGGCGGATGACCGCTTTGCCGGCCTGACTTTTGTCCTGACCGGAACTCTCCCGACCTATTCCCGCAATGAGGCGAGCGAAATAATCGAGAAATTCGGCGGAAAGACTTCATCTTCCGTTTCCAAAAAGACGGATTATGTCCTCGCGGGCGAAGAGGCGGGCAGCAAGCTTACAAAAGCCCAGCAGCTCGGCATTAAGATTATCAACGAAGACGAATTCAACGAAATGATAAAATAGAATACTTTGTTTATACGGTGAGAGGGATGGGCAGTCGCGCGCATCAGCGTGAGGAAAGTCCGAGCTTCACAGAGCAGGATAACGGCTAACGGCCGCCGAGGGTGACCTTAGGGAAAGTGCAACAGAGATATACCGCCTGATTTTCAGGTAAGGGTGGAAAGGCGAGGTAAGAGCTCACCGGCGCGCGGGGAACCGCGCGGCCCTGCAAACCCTATCCGAAGCAACACCGACCGGAGGAGGGAGAAATCCCGGCGCTTGCTCGGCGATACTCCGACGGGTGGCTTGAGCCCTGCAGCAATGCAGGGACCAGACAGATGATTGCCTTAAAAGACAGAACTCGGCTTACAGTCCCTCTCACCTCTTTTTTGAATATGGATGAACTGATTACTCTTGAAGGCGTAATAGAAAACGTGACACATCAGAATACCGAAACCGGCTTCACTGTCTTCGAATTTTCGAGCGGCGGTGAATATATTACTGCTACGGGTATTCTCTCGAGAGTTTTTATTGGCGAAAAATATACGTTCTGCGGCAGATGGGAAAGTCACCCTGTTTACGGTAAACAGTTCAAAGTGGATTCCGCGGTCGGAAGCGTGCCCGAAACGGCAGAGGAGATGTTTTCGTTCCTCGCTTCGGGAATCATAAAGGGCGTCGGTGAGAAAACAGCCCACAAAATAATAACGATGTTCGGCGACAGAAGCTTTGAGATTATTGAAAATGAGCCGAGCCGCCTTGCTAAAATCAACGGCATTTCTCCGTCCAAAGCCATTCAGATTTCTCAGCAGTTTGCAAGGCTCAACGCCGAGAGGACTGAACTGATTGCTCTTGAAAAACTCGGTTTCAATACAAATGAGGCGATGAGGATATTCAAGAAATTCGGCGGCAAATCCTCGGGTATTGTCGAGAGAAATCCTTATCAGCTCTGCAACAGCGATGTCGGTATAGATTTCGAGAGAGCCGATTCCATAGCATCTAAATTTACTATGCGCCCCGCGGACGAATACAGATTCACCGAGGGCACGGTTTATATAGTCAGGCATAATATTTACAGCAACGGCCATACCTGCATTCCCCGTAAGAAACTTGTAAAGACCTGTATGGAGTATCTCGGCTGCAGCGAGGACGATGCAGAAATCAATCTTGATAAAGCCATAGAAAACAAGCGATTGGTTGCCGACACGGTTTTAGCAAAGGAAATGATATTCCTGCCCGAGATGTATGAGGCAGAGAGAAATGCCGCGGAGCAGCTGATTTTTATAAGCAGATATGCAGGCAAATTCTTTGAGGATATCGATGAGCAAATACGCTCTGCCGAAGCTGTCGGCGGAGTGGTTTATAACGATTTGCAGCGCCGCGCTGTAAGGACCGCGGTCGAGAAGGGAATTCTCATTCTTACAGGCGGACCCGGCACAGGAAAGACCACTACCATAAGAGGAATCCTGCGCGTATTTGAGGCACTCGGGCTCGAGGTTGCCCTCGCCGCGCCGACGGGCAGAGCCGCCAAGAGAATGACCGAACTCACGGGTAAAGAGGCGATGACCATTCACCGCCTGCTCGAAGTGGAATGGGATGAAAATGACAGGCCCATATTCAAACGAAATAAGCGCAATCCCCTTACGGCCCAGGCGGTTATAGTCGATGAGCTTTCCATGGTGGATTCGCGTCTTTTCGCAGATCTGCTCGATGCGCTCCCGATAGGATGCCGCCTCATCATGGTTGGTGACAGCGATCAGCTTCCGCCGGTCGGAGCGGGGAATGTGCTCCATGATATGATTGATTCTCAGCGTCTGCCCGTGATTGAGCTCCACGAAGTTTTCAGGCAGGCAATGGAGAGCCTGATTATTACAAACGCCCATGCTATAGTGGCGGGCGAAATGCCCGATTTATCAAGGAGCGACAAGGATTTCTTCTTCATCAGCAGACAGTATCCGGCTGAGGCGTGCGAAACGGTCTGCGAGCTCTGCTCCGAGAGACTTCCGAAGGCTTATGACTATTCGCCGTTTGATGATATTCAGGTGCTCTGCCCTTCAAAGAAAGGCGAAACGGGCACAGTCAGTATAAACAAACTCCTTCAGGCAAAGCTGAATCCTCCCGCACAGGGAAAGAAAGAGCGCCTTTTCGGCGCGCGCACATTCCGCATCGGCGACAAGCTTATGCAGACCAAAAATAATTACAATATCGAGTGGCAGTCCGATGACCGCGAGGGGCAGGGAATATTCAACGGCGATATCGGTATTCTCGAGGATATTGATGAGGGCGAAATGCTCCTTAAAATCAGATTCGACGACCGCCTTGCGAGCATACCGTTTGACTGCAGCATCGACCTTGATTTTGCCTATGCCGTCACGGTTCACAAGAGCCAGGGCAGCGAATTCAACGCGGTTGTGATTCCGGTAACAGGTATTTCTCCCTATCTTCAATACAGGAACCTGCTCTATACTGCCGTCACGAGAGCAAAGGAGCTTATCATCCTTGTCGGTGCGGCCGATACTGTTGCGAAAATGGTTAATAACAATAAAAAGCAGAGCCGTTATTCGGCGCTGAAACACTTTATTATACTCGGTGATGAAAGGTGAAAAAACTCAGAGAATGGGCAATATTCTCCCTGTTTCCGAGGCATTGCGCCTGCTGTGACAGGCTGATTGCGGGTGACAGATTCTTCTGCGATGAATGCCTTGAAAAACTGCCGCGGATTGAAGGCGTTATCTGCCCGTCCTGCGGCAGAGGGAAAAAGGAATGCGCCTGCGGGCACAAGGCGAATTATTATAATTCAATAGCCTCGCCTTTCTATTTTGAAGGTGAATTGCGCAAGGGTATTCACCGCTTCAAATTCCGCTCCGCCGTCTCGAATTCGAAGGCCTATGCCGCAGAAATGGCAAAGACAATCGGCGAAAGATTTGAAGGCGTGCAGTTCGATTATATAACCGAAGTGCCGATCGGCAGGAATTCTCTGCGTGAGCGCGGCTTCAATCAATGCGCCCTGCTCGCAAAGGAAATATCGCAGATAACGGGAATTCCGTATAAAAAAGGAATTCTCAAAAAGATATACGAAACCGAGAAACAGCACGGGCTCAATTATTATCTCAGGCGCGGAAACCTCACCGGCATCTACGATTCGGATTATCCGGGAGAAATCAAGGATAAGGTGATTCTGCTCTGCGATGATGTTTCGACCTCGGGCGAAACCTTCAACGAATGCTCAAAAATGCTCTGGCTGTATGGAGCGAAGGAAATACACTGCATCTGTGCGGCTCTCACAAAGAAAAGAGGCGATAAATAATGCTTGCAACAAATATAGGTATCGATCTCGGCACGACGAGCGTCAAGATTTTTATGGAAGGCAAGGGGATAGTTCTGACCGAACCCTCGGCAGTCGCATACAATTCGGATAATAAAATAGTCGGCATAGGTCAGCGCGCCTATGATATGCTTGAAAAGAATCCTTCGGGCATAAGAGTTGTCAAGCCTATGGTAAACGGCGTCGTCTCTGATTTCACGGCAACCGGTCAGCTGCTCAGGACTCTTCTGGCGAAAGTATGCAAGAATATGATTCTCAAACCCAATGTAGTAGTCTGCGTGCCTTCAACCGTCACGGGTCTTGAACGAAAGACGATTCTTGAACTCGCCGCCGCATCGGGTGCCGCAAAGGCCTGCCTTATTGAAGAACCGCTTGCCGCCGCGCTCGGCGCAGGTCTCGGCATTGATGTTCCCCGCGGAGTTATGGTTATTGATATCGGCGGAGGCACTGCGGATATAGCGATAATCACGATGGGCTGTGTCTCAATTTCAAAATCAATCAAGGTTGCCGGCAATGCTCTCAATGAGGCGATAATCCGCCAGCTTCGCCGCGAAAGAGATATAGTCATAGGCGAAAAGACAGCCGAAATGATTAAGAAGAGAATCGGCTCTGCAATCCTGCGTGATGTGGAGCTCGGTATGACAATAAAGGGTAAGAATTATATAACGGGAATGCCTGCCACGTTTGAAGTCAGCTCGACCGAGATTTATCTCGCAATGCGCCAGCAGCTTGAACTCATCCTTGAAGGCGTAAGGAGCGTGCTTGAGGAGACAACTCCCGACCTTGCCGCCGATATACTCGAATCTGGTATTTATTTAACAGGCGGCACCGCGCAGCTTCGCTCAATAGACAAGATGTTCACTCAGAAACTCGGTATAAAGACAAAAGTCGCCGCAGATCCGGTAAACTGTGTTGCTATGGGCACCGGCGAGGCGCTAGCAGACATCGATATTTT
>JAFZOE010000250.1 GCA_017552845.1 Clostridia bacterium | reverse complement strand
CTTATAAGAAAGAGCGCACCGACGCGGGCAAGAAATATTTCTCCGTCGCTTCCGGCGGCGGCACGGGCAGAACTCTTCACCCCGATAACATGGCAGCGGGCCCCGCTACCTACGGTATGACCGATACCATGGGCAGAATGCACTCCGACGCTCAGTTCGCTGGCTCCTCATCAGTTCCCGCACACGTTGAAATGATGGGACTTATCGGCATGGGCAACAACCCGATGGTCGGCGCCACCGTCGCCTGCGCAGTCGCAGTCGAAGAGGCAATGAAATAATTGAATATAACCTGATATGAAAGAGCCCGGAGGGATTACCTCCGGGCTTTTTGTGGTTTAATAAGGTGTTTTTTTTGCTTCTTGAATTTATGATTTTGCTCTCGGCGTTCAGATATATCTGAAGCAGAGCATTGTCATATCGTCAAACTGGTCGCTGCCGCTGACGAATTCGTCGACGGATTTCCTGACGGATTCAATGATTTCATCGGCGGTTGAGTTTTCGGGAAGAGAGGAGAGAAGGGTCTGAAGCCTCTCTTCGCCGTAGAGCTCTTTCGCGGCGGTCTGCGCTTCGGTAATGCCGTCGGTATAAAGGAAGACCAAATCGCCTTTATTGAGCTTCGCTGTATGCTCCTTGTATTTTACTCCGCTCATTCCCGCAAGTACCAGACCGTTTCTTATTTTCAAATATTCCGTACCTTCGGGACTCTTGTGAACCGCAGGATTGTGTCCCGCGCTGACAAAGGTGAGCTCACCGCTGTTGAGGTCGAGAATGCCGACCCAGATAGTGACGAACATCTCCGCCTCGTTTCTCGCGCAGATTGCGTTGTTTGCCGCCTCCACTGCGCCCGCGAGGCTCGGGATATCCCTTATGCAGTTCTGAAGTATGATTTTCGCGCTCGCCATGAAGATTGCGGCGGGGACACCTTTGCCCGAAACATCGCCGATAACGAACGCCAGCCTGTTTGAGTCAACGAAAAATACATCATAGAAATCTCCGCCGACCTCTTTCGCGGCGTCCATTGACGCGGCGACGTCGAGATCTTCTCTGCCCGGATAATCCTCATTGATTACAGGCAGGAGCGAATGCTGGATTACGCTTGAAATTTCAAGCTCGGACTGCAGCCTGCTTCTCTCGATTGAGAGGTTGCGCTGCTTTTCCATATAGCTTATCATGCTCGCCAGCGCGGCAAAACCCGCGGCGTTGACAAGGACGAACGGAATTGCAATCTGGCTGACTATTCCCCAGGCCTTCTCAAAGGGCTTAACCATAATCAGGACTATTCCGAGATGGGATGCCTCCATAATCATTCCCGTAACAAATGCCCATTGCGGCTTCTTGATTACTTCGTGTTTGAATGACGAAATAAGGCCGCATACGAGGCCTATGAAGCAGGTTGCAACGACGCAGGCCTTTGCCGTGTCGCCGCCCATGGCGAGGCGGTGGATTCCCGCGGTGAGGCCGGCGACTATGCCGCCGAGAGGCCCGCCCATAAAGCCCGCGAGCATCGGTCCGATATCGCGAACGGAGATGACCGCGCCTTTGAATTCGACTCCGGAGATATTGCCGTAAACTCCGAAGAGTCCGCCGAGCACGCCGGCTATGAGCGAATATTTCCAGCTTCGTTTTTCTTCAAGGAATTTTGAAAGTATATCGGTG
>JAFZOE010000249.1 GCA_017552845.1 Clostridia bacterium | reverse complement strand
GATATCCTTGACCTCATATTTCATCATAGCAAGTCTGGTAAGGCCGAGACCGAAAGCGAAGCCCGTATATTTCTCGGGATCGATACCCGCGGCAGTGAGAACATTGGGATGAATCATGCCGCAGGGGCATAGCTCGAGCCAGCCGGAATCTTTACAGGATGCGCAGCCCTTGCCGCCGCAGATTGAGCACTGGATATCAAGCTCGAATCCGGGCTCAACGAACGGGAAGAAGCCGGGGCGCAGACGAACGGTTATATCTCTCTGGAAAACCTCTGAAAGCATGGTCTTCATGAAATAAATGAGGTTTGAAATGGAAATATCCTTATCTACCATTATACCTTCCATCTGGAAGAAAGTATTCTCATGGCAGGCGTCGATTTTCTCATTTCTGAAGCATCTGCCGGGGAAGATTGCGCGGATGGGGTTGCCTGACTCAAGATTGCTCTTATACTTTCTGAGAATAGTATTCTGAGCGGCTGAGGTGTGAGTCTTGAGAAGCTGATTTGAGCTTAAATAATATGTATCCTGCATATCTCTCGCGGGATGGTGCTTGGGAATATTCAGCGCTTCAAAGCAGTTGTAGTCATCGGTGATTTCGCTGTAATCCTCAACATTGAAGCCCATTGAAAGGAAGATATTCTCAACCTCGCGCTGAACGAGGGTAATCGGATGATATGAGCCGTAGTCAACGCTGACGGGCATAGTCTCATCATAGCTATCGGTGGCATTGATGAGCATCTCAATTTCTTTCTCTTTGATTTCGGCGAGTTTTTCGGCGATAGCGTTTTCTATATACTGCTTCGCCTCGTTTATCTTCTGACCCGCCTCTTTTTTATTCTCGTTGGGAACATTTCTGAGCTCCTGCATCAGAGCCGCAATCAGGCCCTTTTTTCCGAGAAATTCGATTCTGAGCTGCTCGATATCGGCGGACGCGCCCGCCTTAGAGGATTTCTCCTGAAAGAGTTTTTTCAGCTCTTCGGGTTTTTCAAACATTGTTATCAAATCCTTTCGATAAAGTAAAAGCCCTCATCGTCAAAAGACAATGAGGGACGAATTTAATCCGCGGTGCCACCCTGCGTTCCCGCTCATAAAGAACGGGCTCTCGAGGTTATAACGGGACCGCCGTCCGCAACTAATCGGCAAACAAGCCTTTCACTGCAGCCGCTCGCGGGCGAACTTCAAAGCGAATCGGATGATTCAATCACAGCAGCATGAATCTCTCTGGAATCTTTTTCGCTCCTACTCTCCCGGTCAAAGCGTTTCGGTAAAAATGGTTTTGCAAGTAAAAAGGCAGGGTGCTCCCTGCCCATACATCAGTCAGCTTCCTTGACTACTACCTGTCTGCCGTTATAATAACCGCACTCGGGGCAGAGTCTGTGCGCTCTCTTGTATTCGCCGCAGTTGGGGCATTTAACCAGTGCGGGAGCATCAATCTTCCACACGCTTGAGCGTCTCTTATCTCTTCTTGCCTTGGAAACTCTTCTTGCAGGTACTGCCATTCTAAAGCACCTCCTTATTCGGGCTTATTAAACATTACTTATCAATTATCAAGAAGCTGCGTCAAAGCCGCTAAACGCGGATCTATCTCTTTTTGGCAGCTGCATGGACCGTCGTTGAGGTCTTTGCCGCATCTGGGGCATAGGCCTTTGCAATCTTCACCGCAAAGAAACTTTGAAGGAAGATCAAGAAAAATATCGTCGCTGACAAGCTCATCAAGATTGAAGTTTTTGATATCCTCAACCAGAAGCAGTTCATCATTTTCTTCGTCATTGAGCGAAGCGACGAGTGTGTGATTTATTTCAACATCATAAGGGAATTCGATCGGCTTTGCGCATCTGTCACAGCACACGGACATTGTGAAATCCGCAATTGCTTCAACAGAGACGATGCCGGAATGATTGGAGATTGCTCCTTTGACTTTGACGGGCGTCTCAAAAGGCTTCTCACCGAGAAACTCTTCACCCGACAAATCAACGGTGTAATCAAGCTCCTTAACCAAACCTTCGACGTTGAAGAAAGGTTCAAGATCAATAATCATAATAATTCTCAAAAATCACGCAAAAGATATTATATAGTCAATCACTGATTTTGTCAATAAAAATTTCAGATTTTTTCGCAATATTCAAAGATTTCTTTGGGTAATTCGGATTCATCTGCAGAAATGGTAAATGTGAAATCCTGATCGGAAATCTTGCTGAGCTCGGATACCTTCTTGAGAAAAGCGGCAAGCGCCTGATAATCTCTGCCGCCGATTTTGAGCGTGGCATCAACAAGAACATCGGTGATATCGTGGTCGCCCGCTACAATACCGCTCAGGAAGCCGTAAAAAGCATCATAACCGCTGACTTTGTAATGATCGGTCTCAACAAGTCTTGCGCGGTAGTTGATATCGTAAATCAGAAGGCGCTCTTTTTCGACGCAGACAACGTTTCCGTTGGAGCGTTCAATTGCCTCGTTTACGAGATTGATGAGCCTCTTGGTTTTGCCCGAACCTTTGTTGCCGATAATGAGTGAAACCATAATAATTACCTCCGATATATGTAAAATTTCTTATAATCTTTCTTTAAGCTCTTTAGCGAGTTCCTCATAGCCGGGTTTGCCGAGCAGAGCGAACATGTTCTTTTTATAGCTCTCAACGCCGGGCTGATCAAACGGATTCACGCCGAGCACATAGCCGCTGATACCGCAGGCAAGCTCAAAGAAATAGATAAGCTCGCCGAGGTTGAATTCATCCTGCTTATCGATTGTAAGAAGGATATTGGGAACATTGCCGTCGGTATGGGCGAGAACCGTGCCGTCATGGGCGTTGCCGTTGATTTCGTGCATGGTCTTTCCGTAGAGGAAATTGAGGCCGTCGCCGTTTGCCTCGTCAAACGGAATATCGATATCGGCTATGGGATTCTTGACCCAGAGCACTGTTTCGAACAGATCTCTTTCGCCCTGCTGAATATACTGGCCCATTGAATGAAGGTCGGTTGAGAAGATAACGGATGAGGGATAGATGCCCTTGCCGTCCTTGCCCTCGCTCTCGCCGAAGAGCTGCTTGAGCCACTCATTCCACATAAGCATATAGGGTTCATAAGAAACCATAATCTCAATCTTTTTGCCTGCGCGGTAGAGAAGATTTCTCATAGCGGCATATTTATAGCAGTCGTTTGCGGAAATATCGGTATTCGTGTATTTTTCTCTCGCAGAGGCCGCCCCCTGCATAAGGGCATCAATATCGATGCCTGCGGCCGCAATAGGAAGCAGACCGACAGCGGTAAGTACGGAATATCTGCCGCCGACATCATCGGGAACGACAAATTCTTCATAACCCTCAGCGTCAGCGAGAGCCTTCAGCGCGCCTTTCTGCTTATCGGTTGTAACATATATTCTCTTAGCCGCTTCTTCCTTGCCGTATTTATCCTCGGCAAGCTTCTTGAAGATGCGGAAAGCAACAGCCGTTTCGGTAGTTGTGCCGGATTTTGAGATAACGTTTATAGAGAAATCTTTGCCTTCAACAAGTGAAATAAGCTCCGCAACGGCGGTGGAAGACAGCGTGTTGCCGCCGAAATAAATCTGCGGAGTATCCTTGCAGGTAAGATTATAATTCGATGATCTGATGAATTCAACTGCCGCTCTCGCGCCGAGATATGAGCCGCCGATTCCGAGAACAATAAGAACCTGAGAATCGCTTCTGATTTTTTCTGCACACTTCTTGATTCTCGCGAATTCTTCTTTATCGTAATTCACGGGCAGATCTATCCAGCCGAGATAATCGCTGCCGGCACCCGTGCCGTTTCTGAGGGCGGAATCCGCCGCGGTGATCTCGCTCTGAATTGACGCAAGTTTATTATCATCGGCAAAGCCGCCGCAATAATTGAAATTAACTGAAAGGGACATATTTACCATCTCCGGGTTATATAGTTATTTTTATTTTAACCTATATATAGATTTATTTCAAGTATTTTATCTTTAATTATGCCATTTTCGGTTTATTGCCCTAAAATAATCAAAAACGTCTGCCGTTTTCGTGTTTTTGTTACCCAAATGACCTGCAGAAAACAATTCTGCAAACGCACAGCAGGCTTTATCTGTTATTGACTTTGAATTTTCCGTATATTATACTTTGATTGTAACAATAACTAATTTGACCGGCCTTAACGAAAGGTGGTTTTACTTATGGCTAAGATCATTATGACCAAGCCCTCGGGCAGCGGCATTGCGCTGGGAGGAATCGGCGCGGGAAGCGTTGAACTCCTGCCGGACGGTGAATTTCACTATTGGCAGATTGCCAATCCGCCCAGAATGACCGAAGTTTGCTGGGAGAACAAGGCAGACGACGGCGAGAGCCATACAGGCGCGCTGTCATTCTGGATCCGCACGGAAAAAGCGGGACAT
>JAFZOE010000248.1 GCA_017552845.1 Clostridia bacterium | reverse complement strand
GCAGTGTTCCGACAAGCATGCCACCTACTGCGGCAGCACCCAGCGTCTGGTTTCCGTTCTTGCCGACGCCAGTGGCAAACATCATCGGCAACAGACCGATGACCATAGCCAATGAGGTCATCAGGATAGGACGCAAACGGGCAGCAGCACCCAAGGTCTGGTTACCGTTCTTACCCACTCCCGTGGCGAACATCATCGGCAACAGACCGATGACCATAGCCAGAGAGGTCATCAGGATAGGACATATCGATAATACTGTTGAATCTCGCGTCGTCGCTGAGATTGATTGTCTCGCAGATTCTCGGCAGGGCGGTCATTATTTCGCAGGCGCCCTCGCCGAATTCATCCTCGTGAAGAATGATGTCGATATCTGCATTGTCAAAGAGCTTTATAGCATCCTTAACCGAAATCTGGGGGTCAAAAGGAACGGCGACATTGCCGCTGAGAAGAACCGCAAAAAAGTAGATGATGAAATTATAGGAAGTCCTGCCCGCGATGGCGATATGCTTGTTGCATACGGAATTGTGAATAAGCCATCTGCATACGGCAAGAGAATCATCCCTTACTTTCTTGTAGCTCTTTTCGATTACGGTATTGCCGTCGAAATATTTTATGAATGTTTTGTCGCCGAATTTTTCGGCGGAATTGTCGAGCAATTCCCTGAGATCCGGTACATAAAAATCTTTCATTTCAATCCTCATTCAATCGGTGCAGATTTCGTTTAAACACACCTTGTATATAATATAAAAATTACCAAATACAATATATAGACATTTTTAGACTTTCGTATAATTTTTCAGGCAAATTCAAAAGTTGCCCAAAAAATAATAATAAAAAAGGCTTGCCGCCTCATCATTTTTTGATGCAGACCGCAAGCACATAGTCATCTGTATTTTCTGTTTCATATTCAAATCCGGGGATATCCGAAACGGGTTTTCCGCCGGATAAATCGAATTCGATTTCCGTGAGATTGTTCCTGATTCCCTCGCCCGTGCATTTGACATGCGCTTCCTTGAGGGTCCAGATAGTGAGGAATCTTTCGGGGCTGTCTCCGATGAATCCAAGCTCTTTTTCCGTGGCAATCCGTTTCGCCGCAGAGATATTTTTTCTGCCTTTTTCCTCTATATCGATGCCGCAGGGTTTATCCGAAACCACCGCCGCCGCGAATCTTCCGCTGTGAGAATAGTTTATAAAACAGCCGCCGTTCTCGATATAGGGTTTTCCGCGCGTGTCGCGGAGAATCACGACCGATTCCGCGGGGATATCAAGGAATTCCGAGACCGCCTGCCTCGTCAGATAATCGGCGAGAATGCAGAGCTTTCTGTCATTTTCCCTGACATATCTGCCGCATTTCTCCTGCCTTTCGGCAGACATGAGATTATACATTTCCTCAAATTGCGTATTGCTGTATTTTTCGATGCTGTCAACTTTAATTATCATTTTACAAAAATCACCGCGCGCACATAGTTTTCGGTGCCGACCTGCCTTATGACAACCGCCTTGGCTCCGCTTTTTGCGTATGAAGGCATATAAAACTGCCACCTTGCCGTGCCGTTTTCATCGGAACTGACATTTTCCGCATCGGGAACATCAAGCCTGTTTGCCCCGTCATTATAGAATTCAATTGAGAATTCTGCGTTTGCCTCACCTTTTACCGTGATTGAGCACAGGTCGCCTGCTTTCGCATCCTGAGAGAGCATTTCAACCTCAACGCCGTGTGAATCCTGATAGATTTTATCGGCGCGGTGAGTGGTTGTATCGCCGTTTTCCTGCGTCACGGTATTCGAATAGTATTCGGCAGCCGCGGGGTCGGGAGTCCACGCCTCGGATGAGGGCTCAGTTCCGCCTTTGGTTTCCTGCTTTCCGCATGCTCCGAAAACAAAGAGCAGAGTAAACAGCGCGAGAATGATACAAAGAGTTTTTTTCATAATTTTACCTCATTATTATTGAAACTTCGCCCGATGAGAGAGTTTTCCTTCCGTCAGGAGTCTCGACTTCGAGATTGAAATCATCGTTTATATCCACGGCTTTTCCGGTAAACAAACTGCCGTTTTCGGTGTATCCGATTTCTTTTCCGGTAATTAACGAACGTTTTTTGTATTCGCCGAGAAGTTCGGCACGGGAGTGTCCGGACGGAGAGTCAAGAAACGCGAGCGTGATTTTTGTTGCAGTATTTACGGGATCGAGCGCTTTCCCGACAGAACCCGCGAGAGGAATATCCTCCGGAAATACCCGGGTTGTCAGATTGATTCCTATACCGACTGCCGTCAGCGTTCTGCCTGCCGATTCAAATCTTTCGCAGAGGATTCCGCAGACTTTCCTGCCGCCGAGATAAATATCATTCACCCATTTTATCTGAGGGAAGATTTCCTCTTTTTCAAGCGCTTCGCAGACCGCAACCGCCGCGCGCGGGGTTATGAAATCAAAGCTCTCGTCGGCCTCGAAGAGCAGTGTGAAATATACTCCGGTATCGGCAGGCGAATAGAAACATTTGCCCTGCCTGCCCCTGCCCGCGGTCTGCTCTTTCGCGATAATCAGAGAGGGAAGTGTCAGTGAATCTGCGCGCTTGCGGGCATAGGTGCTGGTCGAATCAACCGTATCAAGAATTATTGTGTTAATATCCCGATTCATTTTCTCACCTTGCCGTGCATATCTTCAGAACGGTTTCCTCGATGCTTGAACCGGTGCAGTCGATGACTACATCGGCATATTTCTCATAGAGAGCCTCGCGCTCGCGGAACATATCCTCGATCGTTTCGCCGTTTCTCAGAAGAATACCGCGGGTTTTCATATTCTTTATGCGGGCGAGCATTTCTTCAAGCCCGATTTTAAGCCAGATTACTTTGCCGCTCTTTTTCAGGTGGTTCATACCGCTCTCGGAATAGACAGCGCTGCCGCCCGTGGCGATTACGGTGTTGTCAAATTGCGATTCGAGCAGGGCTCTCTCCTCTGCCTTTTCAAAATACCCGTTGCCGTCTGTATCTATTATTTCCTGAAGCTTTCTGCCCTCCTGCGCCTGAATAATCAGGTCCGTGTCTGCGAAATCCATACACAGTGCCTTCGCCGCGAGCACCCCGCAGGTGCTTTTGCCGCAGCCGGGCATTCCTATAAGCACTATATTACTCTTCATTTTTATCTCCCGTTGAATTATTGATTCCTCAAAAATTATATAACAAAAACTGTATGCAGTCAACTTTTCCTTGAATTATAAAAGGAACATGCTATAATATATAATGAATAAATTTGTTTTTCAGGAGAATGATATGAGCATATTCGGCAAACTCAGAAAAAAGCTCAATACATTTCAGATAATAATAATCGGCTTCGCGGCGGTGATTCTGCTCGGCTCACTTCTGCTTATGCTGCCCTTTGCATCATCGGACGGGACAGTAACGCCTTTTAAGGATACGATATTCACGGCAACCTCCGCGGTCTGCGTGACCGGTCTGGTCGTGAAGGATACGGCAACGCACTGGTCATACTTCGGGCAGGCGGTAATCCTGATTCTCATTCAGATCGGCGGCCTAGGGGTCGTGACCGTGGTTGCGTCTTTTTCGCTCCTCGCGGGCAGGAAGATTTCCCTGCTCGAGCGCAACACGATGCAGAATGCCCTCTCGGCAAACAGCGTCGGCGGTATAGTCAGGATGACGAGATTCATCATCAGGGTTTCGATGTTCATTGAGGGCGTCGGCACTCTCGCGATGATGACGGTCTTTATCCCGGCTTACGGCGCGAAGGGAATCTGGATGGCGGCATTTCATTCCGTCTCCGCATTCTGCAACGCGGGCTTTGATATAATGGGCTCGGAGACAGGAAAGTTTTCTTCTCTGACCTCGTTTGCGTCCGATCCGCTGATTGTAATTGTCGTCTGCCTGCTGATTATCATCGGCGGCATCGGTTTCCTGACCTGGGACGATATAGTGAATCACAAATTCCGTATCAAGAGATACAGGATGCAGAGTAAGGTTGTTCTGACCGTCTCGCTGGTATTGATAGTTGTTCCCGCTCTGATGTTTTTCCTCTTTGATTTCAGGGATATGCCGATGAAGGAGCGCCTGCTCAAATCAATCTTTCAGGCGGTAACGCCGAGGACGGCGGGCTTCAACACAGCTGATTTCTCGCTGATGACGGGCCCGGGCAGGATGATGATTATAATTCTCATGCTTATCGGCGGCTCATCGGGCTCGACCGCGGGCGGTATGAAAACGACCACTCTCGGCGTGCTTGTCGGGAATTCGTGGTCGATAATCACAAATAAAAAGAGCACGCGCCTTTTCGGCAGGAGAATCGAGGACTCGGTAGTCAGAAACGCAGTGGGAATACTTACTATGTATCTTCTGCTCGCGATTATCGGCACTCTTCTGATAAGCACGATAGAAAAGCTGCCGGTCGATGCCTGCCTTTTTGAAACGGTTTCGGCGCTCGCAACGGTCGGTCTTACTCTCGGGATTACTCCCGAGCTTAAACTCGCTTCAAGATTCATCCTGATTATTCTTATGTTTACGGGCAGGGTAGGCGGTCTCACGGTTATCTTCGCGACAGTTTCGCGCAGGAAGCCGCCCGTATCCGAACTGCCTTCAGAAAAAATCACAGTCGGTTAAGGAGAAATTATTATGAAATCAGTTTTGCTTATAGGTCTCGGAGTTTTCGGAACTCATGTGGCAAAGAAACTCAATGAACTCGGCCACGAGATAATGGGAGTCGATAAAGAGGAAAAGAAAGTAAATGACGCCATGCCTTTTGTAACCGATGCCCAGATAGGTGACAGCACCAGCGTCGCTTTCCTTAAGGAGCTCGGCGTCGGCAACTACGATGTATGCATAGTCGCTATCGGCAACAATTTTCAGTCTTCGCTCGAAACGACTGACAATCTTAAAGAACTCGGTGCGAAGTTCATTGTCGCGAGGGCGGACAGGGAAGTTCAGGCAAAATTCCTGCTCAGAAACGGAGCGAACAAGGTCGTCAATCCCGAAATGCAGGTTGCAAAATGGACCGCAGTGCGCTACACCTCAGATCATATACTGGATTATATTCCGCTCGATGAAGAGCACGCGATTTATGAGGTCGATATCCCTTCCGACTGGCTGGGAAAGACTGTCGGCTCAGTCGATATCCGCAAAAAATACAATATAAATATTATGGGAGTCAAGCACGACGGCAGGACGAATCTCACCGTTACTCCCGATACGATGCTGAACACGGGCGATACAATGCTTGTGCTCGGCGAACACAAGGATCTTCACAAGTGCTTCAAGATATAAATGGATAAATCTTTCAGAATTTCAGATGCGAAAAAGTGGTTTCTCAAGGGGCTGCGTGACGGAATTCCGATTGCGGCAGGTTATTTTGCCGTATCATTCGCGCTCGGTATCACCGCGAGAAACGCGGGGCTGACCTGGTATCAGGCGACTCTCGCGAGCCTGCTCTGCAACGCTTCGGCGGGCGAATACGCGGGCTTTGAGGTTATCGCCTCAAAGGGCTCATATATCACTATGGCGCTTATTACCGCGATTATCAGCGCAAGATATATGCTGATGTCAATCACGCTCTCACAGAAGCTCTCAAGCGAAACAAATACTCTGCAGAGGCTTTTCGTCGGTTTCTGGGTCACCGATGAAATCTTCGGCGCGTCGTCGACCGTTCCCGGCAAGCTCAATCCGCATTATAATTACGGGCTCGCGATCTGCTCCCTCTCATTCTGGGCGCTCGGCACCTGCCTCGGAGTTGTGGTCGGCAATATCCTGCCTGCCGTGCTGGTGACCGCTCTCGGCGTGCTCCTCTACGGAATGTTCCTTGCAATTATCATGCCGGAGGGCAGGAAAAATAAGAAAGTTCTCATCCTGATATTTATTTCAATGGCGCTCAGTTTCGCATTTTCACGCCTGCCTTATATTTCAGCTCTCGGTGAGGGAACGAGAATTATAATTCTCACCCTGCTGATAGCCGGCGGCGCGGCGTTCCTGATGCCGGTGCGTGAAGAGAATTCTCCCGAAAAGGAGGATTCCGCAGAATGAGACACAATGTTTATATCTATATTCTGATAATGTGCGGTGTTTCGTTTCTTCTCAGAGCCCTGCCGCTAACGCTTATCAGAAAAGAAATAAAGAATAAGTATTTCCGCTCGTTTCTCTATTATGTTCCCTATGTTACCCTCGCTGTAATGACTTTCCCCGCGATTATGGATGCTGTTTCAAATCCTCTCGGCGGAATCGCGGCGCTGGTCATCGGCATGGCCGCCGCCTACTTCGGCGCAGGCCTTTTCCCGACCGCAATAATCTGCAGCGTAATAGTGTTCTGCGTTGAATTTTTTATTAAATGATTTATATGTAAGAGGTGTTGAAAATGAAAAAAGCATTAAGTATTTTACTTGCGCTTATAACCGCATTCTCCTGCTTTACCTGCGTATTTGCGGCAGGCTCGGATTCCACTACGCTTGAGGTTAAATACTGTCAGACCGAGGCAAGGTCGATGTTAGCGGATATCAACGCTTTCCGCACGGGCAGCGACACTTGGTATTGGAATGCAGATAATAAGACAAAGAAAATTTGCTCCGGTCTTTCGCCGCTTGTTTATGACTACGATCTCGAAAAAGCCGCTATGCAGCGAGCCGCCGAGATAATAGTCAGCTTTTCGCATGAGAGACCGAACGGCACCGAATTCCATACCGCATATACGGGCAATGTCAGGGCTGAAAACCTCGCCGCAGGTCAGACCTCGGTGCTTGAGGTTATGAATGACTGGATAGAGGCGGATCAGTATTATGAAGGCCAGGGCCACAGACGGAATCTGCTTAATTCCGATATAACAGCTGTCGGTATCGCCTGCGTTGAGTATAACGGAAGAAAATACTGGGTTCAGGAATTCCGAAGCCCCGCCGGAAGCACGGTTGAAACTCCCGCCAATGACGGCGTGACTACAGTTACTGTTGACACTTCAGAACCGGCTTCGGACTGGCTTTCAATCCTTATCAGTTTCTTCAGAACGATAATCAATTTCTTTATGTCGCTCGCAAGCATACTTAAATAAGCATTGACTCTGTTGCTGTAAGAGGTATATTCTATGAAAAAAATAAGAAAGATAATTGCGCTGACTGCGGCCGCGCTCACATTGTTCTCAGTCTGCTCCGCGGTTGCTTCTGCCGACTGGTATGACGAGGTTTCGGGCGGCAGTTATTCCGCTATAGTCGGCGAGCCATATGTCGCCGAAACCTTCTGCGGAGTTGAAGCGCGCTACAGCCTGACCACCGCGCAGTATCAGTGCAACGAACTTATAATGCGGTTTTACCGCGAGGCATACGGCCTCGAAGTCATGGCTTATATGAATATCGGCCTCGTTATGCTGACCGAGGGCTATGAATTCAAAACCCCTTCAACCCCCAAAAAGGGAGATATAATCTATTCACCCGCGAAATTCCGACAGAATAAAAGCGATCACTGGGCGATAGTAAAGGATTATTCAAACGGAAAAATCACGCTCTTTGAGCAGAATGTAGTTTGGAATGGCAAGGCGGGGACGGGCAGAAAGCTCAATTTCCCCTCGGATTATTACTATATCTATACTCCCGTTGCCAAGGCCGGATATCCCGAGCCGTCTCTTAACGGCGCCCAGCCCAAGGAGCATTCGCTGACTCTTTCAAAAAAAGAAATCACCGCAACTGCCGGAACAAAGGAATATGTTGATTACACCATCGGCAACGCGCAGGGCGGAACTTACGATATATCCTGGAAGATTTCAGATGAATCTGTTGTCTCGGCAGATATTGAAAACGGCAGGATAGCGATAAATCCGCTCAAAGACGGCACCGCGACAATCACTTTCACTCTCAGCAACGCCGAAAAGACAAAAGTTTATGATGCCCAGACTCTAAAGGTCACGGTTGGCAGCGGCGGAGACTCTTCAATGAACTGGCTGAGCTTAATAATGAGCTTTGTAAATCTTGTGATTAAAGTTTTCACAATGATACTCGGGATGATAGGATAGGAGTTGTATTATGAAAAAAATTGTATTATTCTTCCTGCTTGCGATTATTGCCCTTGTCTTCTGCTCCTGCGGAAAGACAGGCAGAGTTGATCTGACTTCCGCTCAGGAAGATGTGAGTGCCGATAATGGCGCAAGTATTACAACCGAACTTGCGCAGAGCGTTTCCGAAATAATCGAAAAAACAACAGAGCTGCTCGAGAGTGCTTCGGAATCCGAACCGGCAACGGAAGAAAAGACAACAACCACTACGACAAGGCCGACAACCACCACAAGGCCTTCTACGACGGAATCCACTACGGTTACTACCACCGATTCAACTACCGTCACGACCACAAGGGCGGGGGAGAGGTTTGATTTCACGACCACCGATATCAACGGCAATACCGTTTCGCTTTCCGATTATTCAAACGCAAAAGTAATAATGATAAATATGTGGGAACCCTGGTGCGGCCCCTGCGTTAACGAGATGCCGGATCTCAACAATCTCTATAAGAAATACAAGGATGACGGTTTCGTGATTCTCGGCGTCACAAGCTCCGATACGTTAAGCGACGCAAAGAGCGTTGTGAAACGCAATCGTATCAGCTATCCGATTCTGATCAGCAACTCTTCCTTCTATAAGTTCGATACGGGATATGTGCCGACAACAGTATTCGTTGACGGCGAGGGATATATCCTGACCTCTGAGCCTCTGGTCGGAAGCAAGTCTTCATCCGAATGGGAACGCATAATCAAAGGATATCTTTATAATTAATATGAAAAAGAAAATTGTATTTATCTTATTGATAGCTTTTTCCGCCGCGCTGATTGCAATCGGCTGTCTCAACGCCGAGCCCGCCTCGGTTATGGCAAAAGCTGTGACGGT
>JAFZOE010000247.1 GCA_017552845.1 Clostridia bacterium | reverse complement strand
TCTCAATGCTGTAGAGGAACATGATTTCGTTAATTTCTTCCTCTTCAATGAGATTCTTGACCGCCGCGCCGTAGTATCTCAGGTCAATCATTATGATTTCACTGTAGTTTTCGGCGAGGAACGGCGCTATCGAGTGAGCAAAAGAATCCTTTATCAGCAGGAGTTTTTTTCCTTCGTTTCCTGTTCCGATTTTAACCAGGCTGTGGTTACCGTCAAGGAATGTCAGGTATCTGTCGCTGTCTGTGAGGTGGTTCCTGAAGAACATATTGTCGTTTTCGGTAATCTTCTCACCTTCAGTGATAGTAACCTTTGCCTTGCCCTGCGTTTCTTTGTTTACCCATAATTCAACATTATCGGGCTTTGTGAGAGTATAGCAGGATTTGGCATATGATGTGCCGTAAAAACCTTCGTAGGTCTCTATATTATAATTATCAACTGACGGGAGCTTATACTGAAAACTGCTGACTACGGGCCAGCCGAGATCAAATGAAATCGCCTCATACGCCGTGAATGCGCCTTTGCTTGTCCAGTGGTGATCGGTTCTGTAATAAAGCTCGTCTTTATTTTCGGCGTTGAGAAACGCTTTTGTGACATCGACGAACTTCATTTTTCCATATACTTTGTTTCGTATATAATCATTGTATTCGCCGTCAAGATATTTCTGTGCGTTTTTCGGCAGCTTATCGGAGCAGATATATCCTTTTGAAGGAACTGCGACAAGTGAAACGGGAATACTCTGTTTTGAAGCAAAAGAAGTTATTCTTTCAAGATTCGTTTCAAGCCTGTTATCTCTCGCGTAAGGCTTCTCTATAAGCATTCCGTCTTTCCCGAGATATACGCCGTTTGAGCCGTTGTTGCCCTTGAGAAGCTCAAAATATGCGTTGATTGAAACAAATATGCTTCTCAGCGGTGTCTGGTCGGCAAGAAAAGTCTCAAAATCTTTTGAGAATGTTCCTTCTTTAAGCGACTGTGCCGTCAGCTTCGGAGCCTGAGCCAGATAGCGCTTTTCCGTCTCGGAGACCTCGTTTTTGGGCATAAAGACATACAGCAAACCCAGTATAGCGATGAATGCCGTGAAAACGATTAATATCAACTTTGTACCGAAATTCTTTTTCATAGTTAAAACTTGAAATAAATAAATGGATTGTAAGCGTTATTTACAAGGCTCGCGGTGCAGATTATCAGCAGGACAACTACAGCAATTGCTTCTGCAATTTCAAAATGCTTAACCTTAACACAGAGCTTGTCATAAATCTTTCTGATAACAGGAGTGGATGCTATTATTCCGAATAACAACATCGGCAGATAAGATACGGTAATATGCATTGCGTCATCCGAGATGAGTCCGCCTGAGAAGAGTGTTGGAACAAATTCTGCGAGCGCTTTGAATCCACCGACATCGTCCGAATAGTAGAATATTACCCAGCCGAATACAATCAGGAAAATTGAGTAAATATGAGATACAAAGCGCGGCATTTTGTCAAGCGCCTTGAGCAGGAACAGTTTTTCAATGATAAGTATAATTCCAAAGTATAGTCCCCAGATAAGGAAATTCCAGCTCGCTCCGTGCCAGAAGCCGGTCAGCATCCAAACTATAAGGATATTTACAATTTGTCTGCCCTTTCCTTTACGGTTTCCGCCGAGGGGTATATATACATATTCTCTGAACCATGTTCCGAGCGAAATATGCCATCTGCGCCAGAATTCGGTAATGCTTCTTGAAATATAAGGATAATCGAAGTTTTTGAGAAATTCGAAGCCGAGCATATTGCCGAGGCCTCTCGCCATGTCCGAATATCCGCTGAAATCATAATAAATCTGCAGGGAGTAGGCGAGTATACCTACCCAGGAAGCCAGAGCGCCCCTGCCTTCGGTGGCTCTCATTGTATCCCAAAGCAGCCCCATCGGGTTTGCCAGCAGAATTTTTTTGCAAAGGC
>JAFZOE010000246.1 GCA_017552845.1 Clostridia bacterium | reverse complement strand
TAACCGGCAGATAACCTTTTAAAATCCGGATAATCACGGCATAATAACAATCCCGCCCCTGTTCGCAGGGGCGGGTAGTTTTATATCCTCTGTATTTTTTACAAAAGATTTTCATACGCGCAGTTCACAATTGGCGCAGATATCAATTGTAATTATAATAAAGCGGTGATATAATTTCATCGTAAAAATAGAATACGGAGGAAAGAGAATGAAACCGACAAAAACGACCTGGTTCGGAATCCAGAGAAAAATTATTGCGAACATGACTACCGAGGCCTGGCAGACCGTTCCCCATATCGGTTACAGCTATGAGCCCGAGGTTACTAAGTTTATGGCCGCGGTCAAGCGACTCAACGAATCGGGCAAATTCCCCGCAAAAATCACGGTAAATACGATTATGCTCAAGGCGATTACCGAGGGCCTCAAGGCCGCTCCCGAGCTCAATGCTCAGATTCATTTCGATCAAAAGAAGGTCAAGGGCTATGTCACCGAGTATGAGGATATCCATGCCTCGATGACATGGGTGCTTCCGAATAACGAGATGATGACGATTAATCTTCACGATATCGGCAGCAAATCCCTCGCCGAGCTCAATGATTATATCAACGACACAGCCCGCAGAATCGCGAATACGAATCTCGACGAGGTCATGTATTCAATCTCTTTTGATGATACTATTCAGAAACTGAAGAAAGGCCACGTTCTCAAGGCTGTCAACCGCCTCATCGGCGCAAAATTCGGCAAGCATAAGGTCGTGACGCTCAAAGGCAAGGAAAAGAAGGAATACTATCAGATTCCCGAGACCGACCGCCTTACCAAAGAGGATATACGCCAGGGAACGGTCTGTATCTCAAATATCGGCTCGACCACCAGAGGCATTCACGGCCGCTGCACGATGCTTGCAATTATCCCGCCCGAAGTATTCGTGCTCTGCATGAGCTCGGTCCAGAAGCAGCCCGTGGTTGTGCAGGATGAAAACGGAAACGATATCGTCGTGCCCGGTAATGTAATGCCGATGCAGCTTGTTTTCGACCACAGAGCCCTCGATTTCGGCAAGCTGATTCCGTTTATCAAGCGCCTTGAAGGCATCTTTGAAAATCCCGACGAAATCTTTGAATGGTAAATAAAATAATAAACCCGCCTGGAAGGCAGAGGCTCATAAGCCAGTATTTTAAAAAGTATTACTGTGGGCTGTCTGACAGGATTGGTTACAATTCAATAACTATAGCAATAGACTCCGGAATCATTTATTGCGGCCGGAGTCTATCATTACTTAATTACGGCTTAATTACAACAGGTTTAATAAGTCCAAACAAATCTTTAATAATTGCTAAAAATCTAGCAAAAAAGCTTGTATCAGTACATATTGTAATTGTCTTTTCATTGGCATCATCAAGAGGCTGTCCATTTTTACCGATAACTTTCACTGTAACAGTACGGTCTTTTGTGATTTTTCCAAGTTTAACATTTACATCCTTATTTGTACCGACAGACAATTGAGTTTTGCCTTCATAAACTGCCAATTTATATCCGTCGGGCAAATTGGACGTTGCAATTACAGTTACTGTTGTACGGCATTCAACTTTTATATCGCTTCCGGTATTGATAACAGCGTTTTTTGCCTGTTCCAGATCAGATATATCATTAATCTCTTCATCTTTATTTCCGCATACATCACAAACGCCATCGTTGTTTTCATCTTTATGACCGGTGCGTGGAACAGAAATGGTACTTCTTGATAATTCCTCACCGAAGACTGAACAATAAACAACTTTGTCATAGCTACCATCGTTAATACAAGAAGGGTTTGTTTCGTTCTCTGTAATGGGATTACCAATTGTGTGCCCCTTTGACGGCAGATGTGCCTGACATAACGAACACTCAGCTCCAGCTGTACATGTCGGTTGTGATGT
>JAFZOE010000245.1 GCA_017552845.1 Clostridia bacterium | reverse complement strand
CGCCCGGAGCGCGCAGGCATCCGATATGAGCGGATGGCTTCTGATGGGCTTCCCGGGCAGCATCCTCGCCTTCGGTATGGGCAAGGTATGGATAGGCATCGGCCTCGCTCTGGGCACCGCTCTCAACTGGATTCTCGTCGCAAAGCGCCTTCGTAAATTCTCGGCGGCCGCGAACGACTCCATCACCATCCCCCAGTATCTGAAAAACAGATTCCTTGAGGAAGGAAAAGCGCTCCAGATTATCTGCGCGGTCATCTTCCTCGTCTGCTTCACCGCCTATGTCGCTTCGAGCTTCCTCGCAGGCGCAAAGGTATTCAGCAAGGTCCTTCCCCAGATTTCCGAGAATACCGGACTTCTGATTTTTGCCCTGATTATCATCGCCTACACCTTCCTCGGCGGTTTCAAGGCGGTCTGCTGGACCGACTTCTTCCAGGGCCTCATGATGCTCGTCGCACTGCTCGCTGTCCCCATTCTCATCGTCAAGGCTCCCGGATTTGCGGCTGAAAAAATCACCACCGTCTATACTATGCAGGACGGCTCTCAGAGCATTTTTAACGCCAATCCCTTCTCTGCTTCATGGACGGATATCGTCTCCGGCTTCGGCTGGGGCCTCGGCTACTTCGGTATGCCCCACATCCTCGTCAGATTTATGTCCGCAAAGGATTCAAAGACCATCAAGAAGTCTGCGACAATCGGCATCATTTGGGTTGTTCTTTCCCTCGGCGCCGCAATCGCAATCGCAATTCTCGGCAGAGCTCTCTACGCTGAGGAACTTCTCGCAAACGGCATGCAGGAGAGAATCTTCATCTACTGCACCAATCTCTTCCCCGCATTCATCGCAGGCATTCTTCTCTCGGCAGTCATCGCCGCCGCAATGAGCACTGCGGATTCGCAGCTTCTCGTCGCATCCTCATCCTTCACGAGCGATATTTATAAGCCCGTCATCAGAAAGAACGCCTCCGACAAGGAAGCACTCTGGGTCGGCAGAATTGTTGTTCTTATCATCGCCGTCATCGCTTATTTCATCGCGAGCAGCAAATCCGAAGCGGCAAGCGGCATCATGAACCTCGTTGAAAACGCATGGGGCGGCTTCGGCGCATCCTTCGGCCCGGTCATCATCCTCTCGCTCTTCTGGAAGCGACTGACCTACAAGGGCGCAATCGCGGGCGTTGTCTGCGGCGCTCTGACCGACATTCTCTGGCTCGTATTCGTCAACAATGCCGACAACGGCTTCTATCTCTATGAAATCGTTCCCGGCTTCATCGTCGGACTCATCGCCGCTGTTGTCGTAACCCTCATCGACAAGGCTCCCAAGCAGGAAGTCTGCGACCTCTACGACAAGGCAGTCAGCGCCGATTTCGAATAATACGTCAGAAAAAGCACAATAAAGCATAAACAAATTCCAATATGACACACAACCCGCAGGGATGCTCCCTGCGGGTTGAATTTTGCTGTTAAGCTTTTTGATTTGGACTCAGTCTCTGTTGAACATTCTGGTGAAGATGTCTTTTACGACATAGGGGATTTCATAGAACATCATGAACGGGGTCATGATGATGAGCAGGACGGGGAAGCGGTCGAGGAGATTTGCCATCGCGGGGCTTACTTCCCAGAGGCCGAAGATGGTCAGCTTGGTATCGGGAATCGTTTCGTCATCGGCGGGTTCCTCGGTTTTCTCTGCCTGGACTGCTGTCTCGGGGATGCCGGGAAGAGTGAACGCGGATGCGGCTGTTGCGAATATGCCTGCCATAACTGCAAGGCAAAGCAGAATTGATACGATTTTCTGAAGAGTTGACATTTTAATATCTCCTTATAAATTATTTGCGGTGCACATCCGCAATTGATTACGGATAAAGGCGCGCTGCAGGGGTAACTGCATCTCCGTTCCCGGAGAGGGCAGAAAAGGTATAAGTTATTATACACAATAATCCCTGTATTTGTCAATAATTTCTACATCGGCGGTTATGTCGAGATAAAGACCGTCCTCGCGGTAGGCCTCCTCGGCGATGACGCCGTCTCTGCGAAGGGCCGCGGCCGCCGCGCCGTCGGTATAGGGAATAAGCATTTTTACTCTCGCCCTCGAAGGCGGAAGCGCCTTTGCAATCGCGTTGAGAAGGTCATCGAGCCCCCTGCCGTCGAGCGCCGATATTTCCACGGCTCCGGGCAGATTTGAGGGGAGAGAATCCGAGCGGGGCAGATCGCATTTGTTGAGCACCGGAATTACGGGTTTGCCCGCGCAGCCGAGCTCGTCGAGCAGCTCCTCGGTAACTTTCAGATGCTCGCCGCATTCCGGATCGGATGCGTCGCAGACATTGAGAATCAGTTTCGCGCCGACAGCCTCCTCGAGAGTGGATTTGAACGCCTCAACGAGATTATGGGGCAGGCGGCGGATGAATCCGACCGTGTCAATCAGCATTATCTTTCTGCCGTCCGGCAGGGTGAGCGCCCTCGAGGTCGGGTCAAGAGTCGCGAAAAGCTTGTCCTGCGCGAGCACCCCCGCCTGAGTGAGCGTATTCATAAGGGT
>JAFZOE010000244.1 GCA_017552845.1 Clostridia bacterium | reverse complement strand
TCTCGATTATATCTTCGCCGTGGTAGCTGTCCTCGGGCAGCTCGGGGGCATTTTCGCCGAGGAAAAGCTGCTGATATCTGATATCGAGCGAGAGTCCGAATTTCGCAATCTGATTGCCCGCGTCATTGACATAGAATTCTCTCTCAACCTCATAGCCGGCAAAACCGAGCACGGCGGCGAGGCAGTCTCCAAGTGCACCTCCCCTGGCGTTGCCCATATGCATCGGGCCCGTGGGGTTTGCGGAAACGAATTCGACATTTATCTTTTTGCCTTTGCCGTAATCGGAGCGGCCGTAGTCATCGCCTTTTTCAAGAATATCTTCAACTATACAGGCGTTGAAACTCTCGCTGAGATAGAAATTCATGAAGCCGGGACCTGCGATTTCGCATCTGTCGGCAAATGTATCGGCAAGCACGAGCCTCTCGCTGAGAATACGTGCGATATCTCTCGGAGCCTTGTGAAGATCTTTGGCCCAGACCATGGCGGCATTTGATGAATAATCGCCGTTTGCCTTGTTTGCGGGCACTTCTATCACAAAATCCGCGAGCGGGCATTCGGGAAATTCGCCATCGGCAACGGCTCTGCCCGCGGCATCCATTATTGCTCTTCTTATTTCCGTAACAGCCTGTTTTACCAATACTGACATACTATTCTTCCTTTACTTCAACCGTAATTTTAATCTCATTCTCGCTTACAAGGTCACCGTTGCTGTCGATGGTATAGGCAATGTTAATAACCCCGCCGTTTTCATCAAATGAGATGAACATCGCATTTGTATATATACCTATCATAATCTCGCCGAAGGGCGTATCATAGCAGCTTATATGGCGCTTGTGGTTTTCAAATATCATACCTGTCCTGAATCTGCCGTTTCGCATCATCGTGACACGGTCTTTTTTTATCATTATGCAGGTCTGACAGTCATTGAGCTCGGCAACCGATTCATAGTAATTGACCACTATAGAATCGCCGTCAACCCCGACCTCGCAGGCGGTGGTGATTTCGCCGAAATCGTCATTGTCGTCGCGGTCCTGAAAATGGCGGTCTCTGATTGTAATAAAACCTTTTTTCATTCAGTTCTCCAGCGCATAGAGGATAAGCCTGTCGATAAGCTCGGGATATTCGATACCGCTCGCGGCAAAAAGCTTGGGATACATGCTGATTGAGGTGAAACCGGGGATGGTGTTAAGCTCGTTTAGCATAACCTCGCCGTCGGATTCCCTGACAAAGAAGTCAACTCTGGTGAGCCCGCTGCATCCGAGAAGCTTATAAATCCTGACCGCCTTCTGTCTGATTTCCTCGATTTTTTCATCGGGAAGTCTTGCGGGGATATAGAGACCGGTGGCGTTGGCTATATATTTTGCGTCATAGTCATAAAAATCGTTGCAGGGAACGATTTCGCCTACCGTAGAGGCTATGGGTTCATCGTTTCCGAGAACGGCACATTCAACCTCAGCACCGGTTATATTCTCTTCAAGAACAATCTTTTTATCGAATTCAAACGCATAATCGCAGGCGTCAACGAGAGATTCAATATCGGATGCCTTTCGGATACCGACGGAAGAACCGGCGTTGGCTGGTTTTACAAAAATCGGGAAACCGAGATAGTCCGCCGCTTCGCGGGCAAACTTCTCTTTTTCACCGGTAAAATCGAATTTATTGACCGCAACCCACTTGGCCTGGGAGACTTTATGATAATCGAGCAGAGCATTTGTAAGGGATTTATCCATACAGACTGCGGAAGCGGCTGTTTTGCAGCCCACAAACGGAATGCCGGATATTTCGAGAAGGCCCTGCATAGTGCCGTCCTCGCCGTTTTTGCCGTGGAGCACGGGGAATACGACATCAACGCGCTCGGTTTCGCCGCTCCCGATATGGATTATTCCGTGATGCTCTCTGTCGGGAGAAATGACGCATCTTTCAAGATATTCGGGGTTTTCGAGCCATTTGCCTTCGGGCAGATTATCAGGAGAGCCGGTATACAGATATGAGACGCCCTCTTTGGTTATTCCCATTGTCAGGACATCGTATTTATCTGCCGGAATATTATTGATAACGGAACGGGCCGAAACAAGCGAAACATCGTGCTCGCTCGAGACGCCTCCGAAAACTATAAGCACTTTCATTTTCATTAAAACCACCCCGCGGCGCATATAAATTCATTATATATTATCACATATTTTCAGCTTCGTCAACTGCACCTAAATAATTAAACATTTGCACTCACTTTTATATAATATATATTATAAATTATACTTGTATTATAGTAGTAGTTATGTTATAATACATTGTGTATTTTCAGATTATACTAAAGGAGCAGAAAAATGGCTGAAATCAGAGAAATACTTGGGGCAATTTACAAGGGAATTCAACCCGCCGTTAAGGAATGCGGATTCACCCCCGTCTATGGTGAGGGAGCGGATAAAACAGCCGCGCCGATTACCGAATCCGCCGGCAGATATGTGATGGAATTCAAGGGCGAAAACAAAGCTTTCAGGATTGAACATTTCAACAACAGAATCTATCTCTACGGCGTAGCCAAGGAAGGCGAAATCAAGAGCGGCGACTTTGTTAAACTTGATGAATCCCTTCTTGAAGCTGAGACGGCGAATGATAAGGATATAAGATACGCGGTCAATAACTACACCGATACACTTGTTGAGACCTTCGGCACGAAGCTGGTAAAACCCGTTAAATCAAAATTGCCGGCCCCGGTGTCAAAAGCTCAGGCAAAGAGCGGAGCGGTCTCATACGACCCGAATACACTGGCGAACAGATTCACCGCCATTTATCCCGAGCTCAGGGAAGCATATAAAGAGAACTGCGAGAAATACGGCCAGTTCCTTGCGGAGGACTTTTTCCTCAATCACGGCAACGCTAAAGTGCTTGAAATCATCCGCAGAAACAACGATACGGAGATGAAGCGTCTTTTCAAGCTCTTTAACGAAATATACAGCGACGGCACAAACGAGACACAGAGCCTGATATGTGTCACAATACTCGGCTCGCTCGATAACGATATGGAACTGCTTGCAAACTGCACCGAATATATGAGCAGCGAGCTTGCCCAACCGGTAATCAACGTAAACAACTAT
>JAFZOE010000243.1 GCA_017552845.1 Clostridia bacterium | reverse complement strand
TCGCGGCTCTGAAGCAGCATCTCGGTAACTCCGCTTACGAATCCGAAATTGCCGTCAATCTGGAAAGGCGGATGAGCGTCAAACAGATTCTCATAAGTTCCGCCGCCTCTGTGATATCTCACTCCCGTGCTCTTTACGGGGCGCAGCTGCATCTCAATCAGTTTCAGCGCGTGGTCGCCGTCAAAAAGACGCGCCCAGAAGTTGATTTTCCATCCGAGCGACCAGCCCGGACCGCAACTCTGCAAGGATAACAGAACAAAAAGCCTTCCCATCCGGGAAGGCTTTGATTTTTATTTATACAGCAAATTAAACATCTTATCGGGGATATCGGTGATTATGCAGTCGGCGCCGATATCGCTCAGGCGCTTGATTTCATTGATATCGTCTATGGTCCAGTATTGAACCGCGATGCCGAGATTGTGACAGTATCTTATGAATCTTTCGGTCCCTAGTTTTATTATCTTAAACTGATTTGCGGGGAGCTGAACTGCCTTGAACGGCAGTTTTTCTTTTTTCAGCTTTATATTGAAAGCGCAGGCGAAATAAAACAGCACTCCCTCAAATACGCCTATCGATCTCTGCGTATCGGGATAATTCTTCGTCAGATACCTTGTGATATCGTTGTTGAAGGTCGCGATAATCACTCTGTCGGCTATGCCTTTTTCGCGCGTGAGTTTAATCAGCGCGTCAGCGGCTCTTTGGCCTCTTTCGCCGCTGTCCTTGATATCTATGCTGTAGAGATATTTGCCGTGCGCCTCGATTTTATCGATAATATCCTCGAGCAGGGGAATTCTCAGCCCTTCGGGGATGTCATCGCCGCGCAGGCCTTTATAGGGCATTTCGCCGCTGTCGGTAACGAAGCTCTCGCCTGGGTTGAGTCTGCTGATTTCCTCATAGGTCAGGTCCTGCGGAAAAATCTTATCCTTCTTATAAATCTCTCTCGCGTCTGTCGTGCGGTCGAGAGTCGGGTCGTGAAGAATAATCAGTTTCTCATCCTTCGTTGTGTGAAGGTCGAATTCAAGCTCCTGAACCGTGAATTCCTCTGAATTCAGGCAGAGGTCAAATGCCATCGGCGTATTCTCGGGAGCAATTCCGGCTCCGGCTCTGTGAGCGCCTATCTGAGCCTTGCCCTCGGCAAAAAGAGGGGAGTGGTTCTCCTGAATATTCCTGAGATTCTTCGGGATGAAATGCCCCGCAATCAGCGCAAAGACAAGCAGCCCGAGAAGCAGCAGAATCACCGCGCCGATGACGCAGAGAATAATAATGAGTATATCCATTGTATCACCTTATGAGTGACGCCCTGCCGAAGCAGAGCGCCGAATTTTTATTGAATTTCGCTGACCTGAACAGGTCTGCCCTCGGCAACGGATTTCTTTGCCGCGAGAGCGATGAGAATGGAGTTGAGACCGTCTTCGCCGTTTGTCGGAGTCTCTTTATCGTTGAGAACTGCGTCAACAAACTGAAGCATTTCGTCTCTGAAGGACTGCATATATCTTTCAAGGAAGAAGTAGAGGGGCTTGTCTGCGACAACGCCGTCCTCACCCATGAAAACAACATTGGTCGGGGTGTCGTTTGAAGCGACGGCCGCGCCCTTGCTGCCGAATACTTCGATTCTCTGGTCGTAGCCGTAGGCCGCGCGTCTGCTGTTGTCGATAACGCCGACAGCGCCGTTTGCAAATGTAAGCGAAATGACCGCTGTGTCAACATCGCCGGCTTTGCCGATTGCGGGGTCAACAAGGCAGGTGGCGTTCGCATAAACTTCGGTAACATCCGCGCCCGCAAGGAAACGCGCCATATCGAAATCGTGAATCGTCATATCAAGGAACATTCCGCCGCTGACTGCCGAATACTCTGCC
>JAFZOE010000242.1 GCA_017552845.1 Clostridia bacterium | reverse complement strand
GCTCGGTCTTGGGCGGGCAGAGAGTGTCGCCGGTTTTGAAGGAATCAAGCTTTGTGACGATGCCGATATCGCCTGCGACGATTTCGGTCGTATCTTCCTGCTTCTCACCCTTGAGGAAGAGCATCTTGCCGATTTTTTCCTGGCTGTCGGTGCGGCTGTTGTAAGCGGGGATAGCTGCGGAGAGCTTGCCGGAGATTACTTTGAAGAAGCTCATCTTGCCGAAACGGTCGTCAATGGTCTTGAAGCAGATAGCCGCTATGCTGCCGTTTTCGTCAACCTTGATGTCGCCTTCAGCGGCGTGGGTTGCGTCGGGAGCAGAGGCTACGATGCCGTTGAGAAGAAGGTCAACCGCGTCGGTGTTGTAGCCGGAGCATGCATATACGGGATAGATATCGCCGTTGAGAATGCCGGCCTTGAGGCCCTTTGCGATTTCATCGGGAGTGAGAGGCTCTTCCATGAAGAATTTCTCCATGAGCTCTTCATCCGCGGAAGCAACCGCCTCGGTGAATGCCGCCTGCATATCTGCGATGGCCGCGTCATCGGGAACTGCAACTTCGCTTGCCTTGCCGTTGCTGTATTCATAGGCCTTGCCTGTTGAAAAATCAACATAGGTGGTGCCTGAAACGTGAACTACTACGGGGCAGATGGGTGCGCCGTATTCTTCTTTGAGGGCATCGAGAGTTTTGCCGAAGTCGGCATTCTCGGCGTCGCAGCGGGAAACTGCGAAGAGCTTTGCTATGCCTCTCTTGTCGGCGGCCTTGTAAGCCTTCTCAGCGCCGACATCTATGCCCGAGCCGGATGCGAGCACGATAACTGCTGCCTCTGCGGCGCGGATACCTTCAGCAACACCGCCTGCGAAGTCAAAAAGACCCGGGGTGTCGAGAATATTGATTTTTGTGTTATTCCATTCAAAGCCCGCCATTGCGGTTGAGATTGATGCCTTGCGTCTCTTTTCCTCTGCATCATAGTCGAGAACGGTGTTGCCGTCCGCTACGCGGCCGAGTCTGTCGGTCGCCTTTGCGAGGTAGAGCATTGCCTCGGCGAGTGTGGTTTTGCCTCTGCCGCTGTGGCCGGCGAGGACGATGTTTCTGATGTCTTTTGCGTTGTAAGCTTTCAAAGGTCTTCCTCCTAAACCTCGGTAAAACCGAGAATAATTCACAATAGTGCATAAATAATATCATAAATAAAAAATGATTTCAACGATTTTTTATTTTTCAGGCAAAAAAATATTGCCCCGGCAAAATGCCTTGGGCAATATCTATAATCACATTAAATTCTTTTTGTAAGAATCGCATAATTGTAAAGCCAAATCACTTTACATCAGCTTCTGCCTCCGCCGGTTGAGCGGAATCCTCTGCGGCCGGCTCTTCGGGCGCCTGCGGCAGCTGCGGCGTTTCGTCTTCTTCGCCGCTCTGCGGATCCCAGAGATGTATGATTCCCTCGTCATTGAGAGTCTTGACTATGACTACCGTTATCGGGAGAATCAGTATGCCGAGCACGCCGAAAATCTGAATTCCGATATACATTGACATCAGCGTAATTACCGGATGGACATCGACATTTGATGAGACGATTTTGGGCTCGATGACCTGACGGATGACAGTAATTACGCCGTAAATCACGAGCAGGCCGATACCGAGCGGAACCTTATGCATGAAGAGACTGATTATGCCCCAGGGGATAAGAATCGTGCCTGTGCCGAAGACGGGGAGAATATCGACTATCGCCGTGCAGACCGCTATTGCAAATATGTATCCGCCTTTATAAGCGCCCGCGAATTTGAGAATATGCAGGCCTATCGCCATTTCGCAGAAGGTGATGAAAAGCAGGGTGGCATAGGATTTGCACCATTTGCCGAGTATGTCAAATACGACATGCTTTGTCTTGGAGAGCGTCTTTGCTCTCTCAGGCGAGGCAACCTTCTTTATTACCTTGATGAGTCCGTCATAATCGGAGGTCATGAAGAAGCAGGAGATAATGCCGATGAGGATTGCAGTGAGAACTGCGGGAATCATCTTTGCCTTTGAGAGAATACCGGCAAGCGGAGTGGCGAGTGATGAGAGGCTGAATGAGCCCGAGGGTATGGCCGACGCTGTATTTGCCGCGGCTTCCGCCTCCTCTTCGCGAACGAGGCTGAGCGCCTTTTCGGCGATTCCGTTTATCGAATCGGAGAGTGTCGCGCCGAGCTTTCCGGGAAGCCCCGAAACGACCGAAATCATATGATTCTTGACCGATTCTATAACTGCCGGGAGCGAGCCGAGCTTGCCCGCGAGAGTTTTGCCGAAGTCATAGAGCTCGTTGCCCGCGAGGTATCCGATGAGCGTCAGCGCGCCCGCGAGAAAAGCGACAATCAGCAGAACAAATATAATTGAAAGGAATTTTTTATTGATATGCGTTTTTTCGTTTATTCTGCGTATCGGTTTCTGGAGCAGCATCGCAATCAGGAACGCGAGAATGAACGGCGCCACAATCCAGAGCGCATATTTTATGAAAAGATAATAGAGAATTACAAAAAGCGAAAAATAGACCGCGTTAATCAGAAATTTCCGCCTTTTTTCAGTTGTTCCCAAGTCTCTCACCCCGTCATTACAGATTAAAAACATTATACTGCATAAATACTGTTTTTACAATTAAAATCCTCAAAATTCAAAAATTCTTAAAAATCTGCAAAATTTCTCTTTATTATTCTGTATTTTTGTGATAATATAAAATGAATATTTGTTTATACGGCAAAAACCGATTCAAGGAGGCGATTACATGAATGTTGCGATAATGGGTTACGGCACGGTCGGCTCGGGCGTAGCCGAGGTCCTTAAAAAGAACCATGAGCACATCGTGAAGAAAAGTCTGCAGGAAAGCCTGGACCTTAAATATATACTCGATCTGCGCGATTTTCCCGGAGACCCGAACGAAAAGCTTGTAATCAAAGATTTCAATACCATACTCAATGATGAAACTGTCGGTGTGGTTGTGGAGACGATGGGCGGCCTTCGCCCCGCGTTTGAATTTGTTTCCGCATGTCTCAAGGCCGGCAAGAGCGTGGTTACCTCAAATAAAGAGCTTGTTGCCGCGAAGGGCCTTGAGCTTCTTGCCCTCGCCGAGGAAAACAATGTCAATTTCCTGTTTGAGGCGAGCGTCGGCGGCGGCATTCCGATTATTAGGCCCATAATTCAGTGCCTTTCGGCAAACGAAATCGAAGAGGTGGCCGGTATTCTAAACGGCACCACCAATTATATACTTACCAAAATGTTTATGCAGGGAACCGCCTATGAAGATGCGCTCGCGGACGCCCAGCGCCTCGGCTATGCGGAGAGAGATCCGAGCGCCGATGTTGACGGTATCGACGCCTGCCGCAAGATATGCATTCTCGCAGACCTTTGCTTCGGCAAAGAGGTGAAGCCCGATTCCTTCTGCGTTGAGGGAATACGCAATATCACTTCCGAGGATGTCGGATACGCAAGAGCCTGGGGCGGAGTCATCAAACTCATTGCCTCGGCAAAATCCGAAAACGGCGGAAAGAATATCTCTCTCAGAGTTTCTCCCGCCTTCATCAGCGGCGACAGCCAGCTCGCCTGCGTCAACGATGTTTTCAATGCGATTCTCGTTCGCGGCAACGCTCTCGGCGATGTTGTCTTCTACGGCAGGGGAGCGGGTAAGCTCCCGACAGCCAGCGCCGTTGTGGCGGATGTGATTGACTGCGCGCGTCATTCAGACAGACGCAAGCCCTTCGGCTGGAGCTCGGCTCCCGAAGGCTTCGTGCTCGGCGAGGGCGAATTTATATCCCGCTTCTTTGTCAGGACATCTGCGGATAAGCAGAGCGTTCTTTCCGATTTCGCGGATGCGGAATTCATCACCTTTGAAGGCGCTCCCGCAGGCGAAACCGCTTTTGTTACAGGCATGATTAAAAAGCAGGAACTCGATGAAAAGCTTGCCGCTCTCGGCGGAGTCAAGTCTGTCATCAGAGTTACCGATTATTGATACGATTTTATGAAAGGAGCGGTTTTTACCGCAAACCGATAATATGGCACTTATAGTAATGAAATTCGGCGGCAGCTCAGTTGCCAACGCCGAGAGGGTAATGAATGTTGCCCGGATTGTCACCGATTCCTACGCCGAGGGCAATGATGTTGTAGTCGTTGTTTCCGCGCAGGGCGATACGACAGACGACCTTATTGAAAAGGCCAGAGAAATCAATCCTAATGCAAACAAGAGAGAGCTCGATATGCTGATGACTGCCGGCGAGCAGATTTCAATATCCCTTCTCTCAATGGCGATCGAAAAGCTCGGCTACAAAGCAACCTCGCTTCTCGGCTGGCAGGCGGGATTCAACACAAATTCCGTCCACGGCAGCGCGAGAATCAAAAAGATTGATACCTCAAGAATCAAGCAGGAGCTTGCCAAGAAGAATATCGTGGTTGTTGCGGGCTTCCAGGGCCTCAACAAATATGACGATCTCACCACCCTCGGCAGAGGAGGCTCGGATACGAGCGCGGTTGCAATCGCCGCTGCAATGCATGCGGACCGCTGCAAGATTTACACCGATGTTGACGGCGTCTATACTGCCGACCCGCGCAAGGTCAAGAGAGCAATAAAGCTCAACGAAATCACCTATGATGAAATGCTTGAGCTCGCGACTCTCGGCGCGCAGGTGCTCAATAACCGCAGCGTTGAGATGGCAAAGAAATACAATGTAGTAATCGAGGTTCTCTCAAGCCTTGAGAGATTACCCGGAACTTTAGTTAAGGAGTCTGTAAAAATGGAAAAAATGCTCGTCAGAGGCGTCACCGCAGATAAAAACGTCGCAAGAATTTCGATTATCGGCGTTCCCAATATTCCCGGCATCGCATTCAAGATTTTCGGCAAGCTTGCCGCCAAGAATATAAATGTTGATATCATTCTCCAGTCAGTCGGCAGAAACGACACCAAGGATATCACCTTCACCATTTCGAGCGACAAATCAAATGAGGCGCTTGAGGTTCTCAAGGAGCTCGATTTCCTTGAGGGACGCCCGATTGAGTGCGACGATCAGAATGTTGCGAAGGTCTCGGTTGTCGGCGCGGGTATGGAAACTCATCCCGGCGTTGCCGCCAAGATGTTTGAAGCTCTCTTTGAGGCCGATATCAATATCCAGATGATTTCCACAAGCGAAATCAAGATTTCCGTCCTGATTGACAAAAAGGATGCTGACGCGGCTGTTACCGCAGTTCACGACGCATTTATGCCCGAGGATAACTGAGCCGTATTATTTTCAATTATGTAAACGGAGGTTGACGGCGTGAATATACTTGTTGTTGACGACCAGAGCATAATCACTGAAAGAATATCAAAGCTTATCACGGAAAAATACCCCGGTTACAGCGTATCGACCGCGCTGAATTCATCGGATGTTTCGCGTCTGCTCGAGGAAGGCAAAGAATTCGAGCTCGCGTTTATCGATATTTCCCTCTCCGATGAGAGCGGCACCGATATCGCGAATTTCCTTGCGGGCAAACTGCCCTCAATCAAGACCGTATTCATTTCGGGTTATCCCGAGATGGTTTCCGATGTGTTCTTCTCCGTGAGGCCTTTCGGATTCATTGACAAACCCATCAGAAGCGAGAAACTTTTCAAATATATCGATGCGGCTTCTTCAAAGGAAACGGACGGCGGAAAATACTACGCCTGCAAAATCAGGGGCAAGGATATCCGCATTCCTTACAGCGATATCATCTATATCGAGAGCGGTGCCAAAAGCCTGATTTTCCATAAGACGGATGGCGATATAATAAAGGTCGCCGGTCTGCTCGAAGAGGCAGAGAAGGTCCTGCCCGCTGAGCTTTTCGTCCGCTGCCACAAGAGTTATATCGTGAATCTCAAATATGTGACCGATTATTCGAAAATGACGCTTTCGCTTATGGACGGCAGCAAAATCGGAGTCAGCCGCTCGCGCAAGGAAGATTTTGAAGGCAAATACCTTGCTTATAAAGGATTAAAATAAAGGTTCCATTATAATATGAAACGGAGATACATATATGAATATCTGGCATGACATATCACCCAAAAGAATAAGAAAAGATAAATTCTATGCCGTTATCGAGATTTCAAAGGGCGGCAAGAATAAATATGAGCTCGATAAGGAAACAGGTATGCTGAAGCTTGACCGCGTGCTGTTTACCTCAACGCATTATCCCGCAAATTACGGCTTTATTCCGCGCACCTATGCGTCGGACGGCGACCCGCTCGATGTGCTTGTGCTCTGCAGCGAAATCATCCGCCCGATGACGATTGTCGAGTGCGTTCCGATCGGCGTTCTTATCATGGAGGACGGCGGCGTCAGGGATGAAAAAATCATCGCGGTTCCCGTAAACGATCCGAACTACAGCTTCTATCAGGATATCGATAAGCTTCCGCCTCACCGCTTTGAGGAAATCAAGCATTTCTTCGAGGTTTATAAATCACTCGAGCATAAAACCGATACAACGGTCACCGAGGTTCAGCCTCGCGCAGTTGCGGAAGATATTATCCAGAAATGTATCGATTCATATATCCAGAATTTCCAGCTTTAAGCAAATAATAAATGCCCGCAGGAGTTATTTCCTGCGGGCGTTTTTGCGTCTGTTTTATTCTACTGTTACGGTGCCGTCTTCGGCAACCGAAATTTTCATTCCGTCCTTTACATAGTCAAGAAATTCCTGACCGAGGCAGTCAATGGTAACCATCGGCTTGTCGGTCCAGACAGCGGAGAGAACCGCACCTGCCGCCGCGAGCGAATCGATATGCTCCGAGAAGAGCATGCAGGCGGGTGCTTTGCCCATCGCATTCGCGCAGTAGAGCACCATGCCGCCGGTTGTCGAGCCTATAGTCTGGGGCAGGCAGAGCGCCTTGCCGAGCATAGGCTTTCCGAATAAATCCTTGTTGTTCTGGTCGTCGCATTCGGTCTGCTTATACTTGTTGCCGAGAATCGGGAAATCGCCGAACTGAAGCGCTCCCTGGAAGGAGGCGAGGGTGTTGAAACCGCCGTGGGAAACGAGTGCGGGGGCTTCGCAGGTGCCTGCGACTACCGGGCGTCCTTTGAACTGTTTCATTTCACGATACCTCCCTTTGTTGTAATTATGTCAAGAATTTCGGCACTTGTGCAGTATCTCGATGTCGTATAGGTCCTGAGCTTATTTGAATTTGTGATTACGTTCTTTTTCTTGCAGAGAGGGTTATTCATATACATCAGCGGGCATATATAGCTCAGAACGATGCCCGTCTCTTTTAATTTTGCGCTCAGAGGAGTCTTTTCAAATGCCTCGATAACCCCGGGCGCCGCCGTGAATACGGTCGGAACGCTGACCTTTGAGAGACCGTTCTTTTTGAGAGCTTCGCTGACATTTTCGGTCCACTCATTGAGCTGAGCGAGCGAGAGATGCGGGCAGCCAACAAAGCAGAGCTGAGCCGGAGCATTTTTATCT
>JAFZOE010000241.1 GCA_017552845.1 Clostridia bacterium | reverse complement strand
GTGCCCGTCATTTTCTCCGACGGCGTTGAGACGGTCAAGAAGGGCGACAGAGCCAAGACCATCACCGCGCTCAAGCAGTCTCCCGTCCCGATTTACGGTTTCTATCCCAATGTCGCAAACGACAGCATAAAGAAATCATTTAACGAGGTTATCAAAGCATCCGGCGGCACAACCAAATCCTTCAGCAAGAAGAATGCCGCCTCGCAGCTCGCTTCGTTCAACAGCGACGATACCTATTCAATCGCGTTTGCCGCCACTAACAGCATCAAAGCAACCAAAAACGCCCTGCTCGAAATCGATATGGGCGACGGCACGAAGCTCACGAAGGAAATCGTTGTCAGCGAGTGGGAAGGCGATACAGAGCCCCCGAAGGTAATCAGCGTCATCACAGATGATGAGAAGAATTATATCACCGTCAATTTCAGCGAAATAGTAATCAACTGCACCGATGAATCCATTTATGAATTCACCACGGCCGATGAAACAATCGCTCCTCCCGTAATCAAGGCAATCAACAAGACCGCCGCCGATACGGTTATCATAGAGGTGAATTCCGTTGATATTTCGGGCGTAAAGCTCAAAATCAAGGATTATGAGGATGTTGCCGGCAATGTCGGCCAGGAGGAAGAATTCTCGGTAACGATTAACGAAGACGTTGTCAAGACGCTCAAGACCATCGGTATCGGGGTCGGATCGGTCATTCTGCTTGTCATAATCATTCTTGCCGTGCTCATGAGAATCAAGCGCGCGAAGAAAAATAAAGAAGAAGCGCTTGTTCCCGCAGCATATAAGAAGGGCAAGAAGATTGAGCCCAAAAAAGAGAAGCCCAAGAAGGATAAGCCCGAGAAGGTCAAGCTCACCGCAGAGGAAAAGGCGGAGCAGGAGCGCCTCGAAAAGATAAAGAAAAAAGAGGAAGAGAGACTCCGCGCCGAAGAGGAAAAATTCAAATTCTTCTTTGAGGAGCGCTTCGACCCCAATAAAGACGACAGATAAACAGAAACTCCCGGATTTCCGGGAGTTTTTATTATAATCAATTATTCATTCTTGTCATCCTGAGCGCCCTTGTCATCCTGAGCGCAGCGAAGGATCTCATTTACTCGTTTATAAATCTGAATTTATATATTCCGATGCCTCCGAATGTTTCGTCGTTCCATTCGGCTTCTATTTCACAGATCCATTCACCTCCGGAAGCAATTATCAGTTTACGTTTTCAGTGATGTCATTTCACGGACTCTAATGAAAATAATGGATCTTTATGATAGCCTCGGTATGAGTAGGTGGAATAACCTTTATAGTTTTTATAATAATCACCCATAACATCAATTTCAAAAACGGAGCGGTATCTGAAAAGTATGGGCTTTTTCTTAATTATGAAGATGTTATCCGAAACAGGAAAATACGAATAAGGATAGTGCTCCCCACTCTCTTCAACAGTTGTATTAACTGCGTGAATCGATACTGTATCGCTCTTTATTTTGAATTCCATTCCGGCTTTTCTAGTGTATTTTCCTGTTATTATCCGAAGCGGCTTGCGGTAGGTTATACTTTTGCCGGTTTTGTCAGCTATATAGTATCGATTGCTTGTATTCGCTTGCTCATAAAAGACGCTTGCATCGGTAAACTCTCCGAAAATGTATTGGGAAAACTCTTTGTAGTCTTCTTCCGGTATTGTGTGCCGTGTTATTTGCAGTATTCTGTAAGTGATACTGTTTCCTTCCTTTTTCATCGGGAACGCAAAATCAAAAGAATCCCATCTTTTAATATATTTGTCTTCACCTTCAGGCTGATTGTAAGTGACGTGCCATTCGCATTTAACCTTTTCGTTTTCTCTGATTAAAGGATTGTCTTCGGGTAGCGGTAAATCTTGATATTCGAGCAGTTCTTCATCGGGAATAAACTCAATGAGTTCGTTGTTAACTCCGTATGCTTCGAGAACGGCTTTTATCCGGTCTCTTTCGGTAACCTGTTCAATTGTGCTTTCTAAGGTAATTGTTTTATCGTTCGGCAGAGTGAAATAGATGTATTCCGATATGAATCCGGAGGATATAAAAATGACGGCAACAATCGCGGCAGGTATAATTCTTTTCGCT
>JAFZOE010000240.1 GCA_017552845.1 Clostridia bacterium | reverse complement strand
CCCGCCTGGCTGCAGGGCGGGGGAATATCCCTTTTCGGCTCTCTGCCGATAATTGTTCTCTCATACAGACGCGGCCTCAAATATGCGATTCCGACAGCGTTTATCCTCTCATTGTTTGAGCTTGTTATGGGCCTGAGCAATTTTGCCTGGGTAAAAGGTCCTGTATCATACGTAATAGTTGCCCTTTTCGACTATATTCTCGCCTACACTTCGTTCGGCATCGGAGGATTGTTTAGAAAAGCCAAAGGCAATGTTACGGTCAAGCTTGTGGCCGGCACGGTTATTACAAATGCAATAAGATTTGTCTGCCATTTCCTTAGCGGTATCACAGTATGGAGCGAATACACTCAGGGCAACAGTGGCTTCACAAATCTTGATTCTCTGATTCACGGAATTACAAAGGGTTCTGTCATTTATTCCGTTACTTATAACGGCGGCTATATGCTTCCCGAAACGATAATTGCCGTTATCGGCGCTGTTGCCGTCGGCATTATACTCAGAAAAGAGCTGGTTCGTTATCTGGGCGAGAGTAAGCCGACCGAAGCAACACCCGAAACGGCTCAAGACATTGCCGATTAGTGAAAACAAATATATAAGATAAATTATAATTTTATAAATTTATTTATTGAATTTGTCCCTCTGCCGTGATATTATTAAAGAAAAACGGCAGGGGGTATTTTATGCCTAAAAGAAGCAATTATATCAGCTGGGATGAGTATTTCATGGGTATCGCGATGCTCTCATCCTACAGGAGCAAGGATCCGAATACGCGTGTCGGCGCCTGTATCGTAAATGACAAAAACCGCATTATGTCAATGGGTTACAACGGCTTTCCGATGGGCTGCAGCGATGATGAATTTCCCTGGGAGCGCACAGGCGAGGATTATGATACAAAGTATCCTTATGTCTGCCATGCCGAGCTTAATGCGATTCTCAACGCAAAGGGCACGAATCTCGACGGATGCAAGATTTATGTTGCTCTGTTCCCGTGTAACGAATGCGCCAAAGCCATAATTCAGTGCGGTATCAAAGAGGTGGTCTATCTTTCCGATAAGTATGACGGAACACCGATGAATAAAGCTTCAAAGCGCATGTTTGACGCTGCCGGCGTAAAATACACTCAGCTCAGCATCAAAACTGAAAGCATCACGATAGATTTCAACGCTTCAAACGTTTAAGGAGGAAACGCAATGCTTGCAAAGAGACCGCCCATGGGCTTCAATACCTGGAATACCTTCGGCGAGGACATCAATGAATCCGTAATCAAGGAAACCGCAGACGCTATGGTCGAAAAAGGCCTGCTCGCCGCCGGTTATGAGTATCTTGTAATCGATGACTGCTGGAGCGAGAAGCAGAGAGATCCTGAAACCGGAAAAATCATTCCCGATCATATCAAGTTCCCCAACGGAATGAAAGCGGTCAGCGATTATGTTCATTCAAAAGGGCTCAAATTCGGTATGTATTCCTGCGCCGGCACCAGAACATGCGCCGATTATCCGGGCTCGTTCGATCACGAATTTCTCGATGCCGAAACATTTGCCGAATACGGCGCGGATTTCCTCAAATATGATTATTGCTACAGACCAGCTCATCATCACGGTGACATGCTCTACAGAAAAATGGGTATGGCGCTCAAAGCATGCGGCAGAGAGATTCTCTTCTCGGCCTGCAACTGGGGCTGTGATGATGTCTACAGATGGATCCGCTCGACCGGCGCTCATATGTATCGTTCGACCGGCGATATCAGCGATAATTTCAGATCGATGAAGGATATCTGCTTCAGCCAGATTGAGAATCTCTCGTTCTCGGCGCCCGGCTGCTGGAATGATATAGATATGCTTACCGTCGGTATGTTCGGCAAGGGCAATGTCGGATCAAGCGGCAGTTCGGCCGTTGATTATAAAACCGAATTTGCGGTCTGGT
>JAFZOE010000239.1 GCA_017552845.1 Clostridia bacterium | reverse complement strand
CCCGTCTTTTATCAGATAGAGGCGGGAGGGCTCGTCGTTATTCATATAGCCGCAGCAGATATATATATCCTCATCCGCCAGATAAGTCGAGCCCTGCGGCACGAAATCGGTATGCAGCCCCGGTATATCCGCGACCTTTTCGGAGTTATCTGTGTATTCGGGATAAAACATTCCCCAGAAAAACGAGGAGATGAAAGTAATTACAGAAAGAAAAATTGCAGTGATATCCATATCCGTTCCTCCCTTGCTTTTTAAATTATAACATATCACCATAATGCTTTTCAATCGGGATTTTCAGTTTTAACCGCACTTGAAACATCGGAGAATTTATGGTATGCTGATATCAATAAAGAAAACGCCCGAGATTGTAAAGCAAATTTGCTTTACACCAAGGAGGAAGAGTTATGTTAAGACCCCTCTGCAAATCAATAATATCAATATTCCTGAGCATTTCCGCATTTTTCGGCTCGCTCGGCGGCCAGCTCACCGGCAAACCCTATACAAAGGGCAAAGAGGTCGATATGAGTCAGTTTGAGCTCGTCTGGAGCGATGAATTTGACGGCGACGCCCTCGACCGCACAAAATGGGATTTTTCCTGGTGGATAACCGAGCGCAAGGGCGGCTACTGGCATGAGGATATGGTCCGCGTTGAGGACGGCAACCTCGTGATTTCCGCCGAATACAAGGATGAGGCGATGCCCTTCTACTACGGCGAACACGACTGGATAAAGCCCTATAAACCCGGCTGGTATACGGGCAAGGTTGTCTCGCGCAATAAATATGAGCAGACCTACGGCTATTTTGAGGTCAGATGCATTCTGCCCGCCGCGACGGGCCTCTGGAGCGCATTCTGGCTGATGAATGACGACGGCGTCTATAATGTCGACGGCAGCGGCGCGGACGGCACAGAGGTCGATGTTTTTGAATCCTTCTATTATAAGGATTATGCCTTCGGCGGCGACTACATTTCCTCGGGCATTCATTATGACGGCTACGGCGACGACCACAAGGGCGACTCAATCGGCAAACAGTATCTGCCGAACGATCCCTACAGCGAATACAACACCTACGGCCTCGAGTGGACGAAGGATGAATACATTTTCTACATAAACGGCAAGGAGACGGGCCGCCTGACTCCCGACGGCGGAGTTTCGCAGAATCCCGAATATTTCCTGCTCTCGGTCGAATTCGCGGGCGAAAACGGAATCCAGAATTCCGACCGCCACGGCACCGGCGAAATCAGCAAAACCCCGCAGGAAAACTGGCCCGCAGAGTTCAAAGTCGACTACATCCGATGCTATCAGTATAAAGATATGATTTGATAAAGAAAATGATTACCCACACCCGATTTTTGTTGCTATACACTTCCCGGAATTTGCCCACTTGACAAAATTGACTCTTTTTTATATAATTTAGGCACTCGGAGGGGCCTTAGGGCGTTCCGAAAAATAAAACAGGGGGATATAACTATGGAATTTTTCACCGAACTCGTTGAGGTATTCAAGTCTGTTGACATGAGCGGTATCGAGGAAATGATTTACAACATGTTCGCTCTTATGGTAAACAACTTTGATATCAGAACGGTTGACACCACCACGATTGCAGAGCTTCTCACAAAATACAGCGCAATCTGGAATCCCATCTGGGAAATGGTCAACAAATTCCTTGCAGCTTTTGCAAACTTTTAATTGAGGCAATATCCCGAGCCCCGCAGTCACACGGCTGCGGGGTAATTTTTATCCCCTCCCGCTCGCTTGACTTTTATATTTCAATGTATTAAAATAAAATATACGGCATTTATTCAGTTTTTGAAATACGGGGACTTCCTATGTTCAGAGATTTTATCGATTTTATAAATAATCATAAGGTGCTCATTCTCGGTTTCGGCAGAGAGGGCAGGTCGACCTATGACATAATCAGGCGCCATCTGCCCGAGAAGGAAATCGGAATAAGCGATATAAAGCAGATTGAGCTTGATGATACTCACGCCGTGCTCTATTCGGGCAAGGATTACACCAAATGCATCAACGATTACGATGTCGTCATCAAGACTCCGGGCATCTCGCTCTCGGACTATATCGTCAATGATGAGACGATACTCACCTGCCAGACCGACCTTTTCCTCAAATTTTCCGATTGTCTGTGTGTCGGCGTTACCGGCACGAAAGGTAAAACAACGGTCGCAACACTTCTCTATGAAATGGCGCTGAAGGCGGGCAGGAACGCCGCGCTCGTCGGCAATGTTCTGCTTCCCGCGCTCGATGTGCTCGAGGATAAGGAACCCGAAATCGCGATAGTTGAAATGTCGTCGCGCCAGCTTGAATTCACAACCGCGTCGCCGAATATCGCGCTGATTACGAATATATATCAGGAGCATATCGGGCATCACAACGGCTTTACGGGCTATGTCAATGCAAAACTCAATATAGTCCGCCACCAGACCGCCGATGATTTCTTTATCTGCAATGCCTCCCAGAGTTATGACGGCTACTGCAATTTCTCGCAGATTCCGTCAACCGTAATCAAGATTTCTTCCGATATCAGCGGCTATGAGAGAATTTACGAGGCGGTCGAGCAGAATCAGTTCCTTATCGGCAACCACAGCATGCATAACGCTTTCCTCGCCGCCGCGGCCGCAAGGCGCCTCGGCATAAGCGATGAGGATATATCCGCCGCTATCCTTGAATTCAAAGGGATTGAGCACCGTCTCGAGCCTGTCGGCGAATATTTCGGCGTGAACTTCTATAACGATGCGGATGCCACAATTCCGCAGGCAACGATTGCCGCGATTGACGGCCTCGGCGATGTCGGGACTCTGATTTTCGGCGGAATGCCGGTCGGCGTGCCGCTTGACGAATTCGAGAATTACCTCTACAAGAAGAGAATTCCCAATCTCATCGGTCTGCCCGATACAGGCAGACAGATATGCACCAACCTCGCAAACAGAGGCTATGACGGCAACGTCATCCTCGCCGAGGATATGGAGGGCGCGGTCAGCATGGCTTTCGCCGTGACGGAGAAAGGCAAATCCTGCCTGATGAGCCCCGCCGCCTCAAGCTACAATGTATATAAGGACTATGAGCACAAGGGCAAGCATTTCAAGAAACTCGTCAAAGAATGGTCTCCTGCCGAGAAACCGCCCGAAATATAAGGCTTTGCGGAGTTTTGATTACAAAACGGCAGTATTTACGGAGTTGACAATTGTTTTTACCGGTGATATATTTGAATTCCGCCGGTATATTTATAAGTTGTAATTATATGAAGAATAAAAGTTTAATTATCATTATCATACTTGCCGTTATCGGCATCGGGCTGATTGCGGGCGCGGCGGTTTACTATTCAAAAGCCGTGCGCGGAAACGATGCGCAGCCGGCAGACGTTTCATCGACAATACCCGAAGAGATTTCTGATACGGTGCCTTCATCCGCAGCAACGGAAGAAACGAAAGCGGATGTTTCCGAAGAGGAAACAGCAGACGAAGCGGCCGCGGAAGACGAAGTCGCCGGAGAAAGCGAAGAAGGAACGCTGAAACACGGCGGCATTTCCCCGGAATTCAAAAAGTTCTGGGACGAATACGAGAGTTTCATGGATTCCAATGCGGCTGTTCTGAACGACAAAACGAATCCCGGTTATCAGGCGCTTTCCGACCGCTACGACGGCTATGTTAAAAAAGCGGCAGAATACGAAAATGACGAAAATCTGACCGACGAAGAGGTCGATTACATGGCCTCGGCCCACGCGAGAATCTCGGCAAAATACGCCTCGGCGTGGCTCGGCGAAACAGAATAAAACCAATTCACATATTACGGAGGAAGAAAAAATGAAACAGGTCAGGCGGATTATTTCAATCGTCATCGCGCTCACGATGGCTTTCGGCGTTTTCGCCTTTACCGCGCAGGCAAAGAGCAAGGCGGCTCCGCTCTCGCTCAATGTTGAGGTAAGCAGCTTTGAAAGCGGCTATGCGGGCCTCATCACAGTGGCGGTAACCGTGAAAAACACCTCGGGCAAGGATGTCAAAAATATTGTTGTTACGTCCTGCGGCTCCAAGGGCCTCTGCATGTTCAGACCTCTTGACTACAATGTAGTAATAAACAATCCCGGCGCGAAACCGGCGATTAAAAAGAACGCGATGACCGCATGCCTCAAACCCGGCGGAACGATGAAATATGTCTACTGCGTGCTCCTCGGCTATCAGTATGCGAAGAACAAGGTTCCCGAGGCTATACGCATCATCATGCTCGAACAGCATAAACATATCGGCACGAAGGATTTCCGCCCGCTCTCAATCAAAGCTAATTATCTTGAAAGCAAAGGCGATCTCACTTTCGGCGATATCAAAACCATGCTCGATGTCAAGGCGTATTACAATGTCAAGTCCGCGACTTATGAGAGCATTGCCGGCGGCTCAAGCGTAACCCAGAATCCGGCAGTCAGAACCAGAGGCAACTACGACGCTTCCTCTGCGCGCAGTTCTTCATCCGGCTCCGCCTCATCCGCTGACGCTTCGTCATCCGCTTCCGGCGCCGCATCGGATTCTCGCTCATCATCATATACAATCGGCTCGGCAAAGAAGACAACTTCATCTTCATCTTCCGGTTCCTCATCATCGGGCGGTTCATCATCCGGCTCCTCCTCAAACAGCTCGTCGTCTTCAAAAACCACGCCGAACTCAAAAGCGGGTAAAGATACGGTCAGAACCTATATTCTTGACACCGCGACAAAGACCTATCACTCAAAGAACTGCGGCCACTGGCCTACTGCAAACAAGGTCAGCAGAGAAACCACCGCAACGAAACTCGAAAGCGACGGCTATAAACTTTGCAAACACTGCGCAGAATAAACTGAAAGATATAATAAGAATTCCCCCTCCCGTTTGGGAGGGGGAAGTTTGATTTGATTACTGCCTTGCACAGTTGCCGCAAAGAGTATATCCCATTTCTTCAATTTCTTCTTTTGTGGCGTAAATATCCTCTCTGTAAGTAGTTGGTAAACCACCACAATTATGGGTATGATAATGCATAGTATGAGTATCAACTATATAATTCTTTTTTTCGCCTGTGCTTTTTGCACTCGTGCTCTTTGTCGAACTTGAAGAAGCAGACGCATCATAGTTACCGTTGGTTTTTACTGCCTTATTCTGAACCACGCTTGAGCCGCCGGCAATGCTCTCATAAGTCGCGGCCTTTACATTATAATATGCCTTTACATCAAGGGTGGTCTTGATGCTGCCGAATGTGAGATTTCCCTTGCTTTCAACATAATTTGCCTTGATTGAAAGCGGGCGGAAATTCTTGGTCTTGAGGAGTTTATGCTGTTCCAGCATAATAACACGGGTTGCCTCGGGGACTTTGTTCTTTGCATACTGGTAGCCGAGAAGCACGCAGTAAACGTATTTCATTGTTCCGCCGGGTTTCAGGCAGGCCGCCATTGCGTTCTTTTTAGAAACCGGCTTTGAACCGGGATTTGTAATCACAACATTTTTATCAATCGGCCTATACATGCAAAGACCGGTTGAGCCGCAGGAAGTGACTACGATGTTTTTGACATCCTTGGACGAGGTGTTCTTTACGGTTACCGCCACGGTAACAAGGCCGGTATAGCCGCTGTCAAAGCTGCTGACCTCTACATCGAGCGAGAGGGGCGCGGCTTTGCTCTTGGCCTGAGCAGTAAAAGCAAAGATGCCGAATGCCATTGTGAGAGCAATTACGAGTGAAAGAAGTCTCTTGCCTTGTTTCATTTTTCCATCCTCCGTTTTATTTATATTTTAAGCGTTCCGCTTATTTGGTTTTTCATTATGTGTATATATATTCATAATGGGGAATTAAATATAACAAATAATAAAGAAAATGTCAATAATTTTTATGCGGCGTCGCTTGCTGAATAATATCCCCCTGCCGGATGACAGGGGGAAGATTTGTTATTCATACAGCGGGTATTTGGCGCAGAGGGCGTTGACTTCCTCGCGGATGCGGTCTTTGTTCGCCTCGTAGTCTGTGACGCAAAGGGCGATGTATTCCGCAATCTTATCCATATCGGCAGGCTGAAGGCCGCGGGTGGTGACAGCCGCTGTGCCCAGACGGACACCGCTTGTGACAAACGGCTTCTGGGGATCGTTGGGAACGGCGTTTTTATTCGCGGTGATGCAGACGGAATCGAGCCTGTGCTCGAGCTCCTTGCCGGTAACCTCGGTGTTTCTCAGGTCAACGAGGATGAGGTGGTTATCGGTGCCGCCGCTGACGAGATTGATGCCTCTCTTGGTGAGACCGTCGGCGAGCGCCTTGCAGTTATCGATGATTCTCTGAGCGTATTCCTTGAATTCGGGCTTGAGCGCCTCGCCGAAGCAGACAGCCTTCGCCGCGATTATATGCTCGAGCGGACCGCCCTGGTTGCCGGGGAAAATCGCCTTGTTGATGGCCGCGGCGAGCTCCTCTCTGCAGAGAATCAGGCCTCCGCGCGGACCTCTGAGCGTTTTATGAGTGGTGGTCGTGACTATATCGGCATAGGGGACCGGCGAGGGATGAAGCCCTGCGGCGACAAGGCCCGCGATATGAGCCATATCTACCATGAAATATGCGCCGACCGATTTTGCTATCGCCGAAATTCTTTCGAAATCAATGATTCTCGGATATGCGGATGCGCCCGCAACTATGAGCTTGGGGTTATTCTCTTTCGCGATTTTTTCAAGCTCGTCGTAGTCGATGAAGCCGTCGTCATTGACGCCGTAGGCGATGAATTTATAGAGCTTGCCGCTCGCGTTGACGGGCGAACCGTGAGTGAGATGGCCGCCGTGGGCGAGGGACATGCCGAGAACGGTATCGCCGGGCTCAAGGATAGCCGCATAGGCCGCCATATTCGCCTGAGCGCCCGAGTGGGGCTGAACGTTTGCCGCCTCCGCGCCGAAAAGCTTCTTCGCTCTCTCGATTGCGATGCTCTCGACAACATCGACATATTCGCAGCCGCCGTAGTATCTCTTGCCGGGGTAACCCTCGGCGTATTTATTCGTAAGAATGCTTCCCATAGCCGCCATAACCGCGGGGGAAACAATATTTTCGCTCGCTATGAGTTCGAGATTTCTTCTCTGCCTCTTGAGTTCTTCGTTCATTCCGTCGGCCACTTCGGGATCATACTTCGCGACAAAGCCGATTGAATCCATAATATCGGAATACATTTTAATCACCTTCCATATAAATATCATTATAAAATATACCATTTACGCCGCCTTCTGTCAACCGATAATGTCAACAATGTTTCTTGACTGCAATTTGATATTGTTATATAATGACTATAATAAATTTCGGGAGGCAGTATTATGTCCGACACAGTAAATATCATCAATTCCCGGCAGACAAGCATAGGCATCGAATTCGGCTCGACGAGAATAAAGGCGGTGCTGATTGACGATAAAGCGACTCCGCTCGCCTCCGGCTCTTTTGACTGGGAAAACAGCTATAAAAACGGCATCTGGACCTACTCTCTCGACGAGGTCAGAAACGGTCTGCAGACAGCGTTCGCGAAGCTGAAGGCGGATGTTGAGGCAAAATATTCCGTTAAGCTCACGAGCGCGGGAGCTCTCGGCATCAGCGGCATGATGCACGGCTATCTCGCTTTCGATAAAGACGGCAGTCAGCTTGCCGAATTCCGCACCTGGAGAAACACTATCACCGCCGAGGCGGCCGAAAAACTCTCCACTCTCTTTGATTTCAACATTCCCCAGCGCTGGAGCATCGCGCATCTTTATCAGGCGATGCTCAACGGTGAGGAGCACGTGAAGGATATTGCGGCAATTTACACGCTCGCGTCATACGTCCATTTCCGCCTGACCGGTCAGAGAGTTGTCGGCATCGGCGAAGCGAGCGGTATGTTCCCGATTGACAGCAATATCAATGATTACGATGCGGCCATGCTCGATAAATTCACCGCGCTTACATCGGATTATCCTTGGGATATAAGGGAAATTCTCCCGAAAGTTCTTGTCGCGGGCGAAAACGCCGGAACTCTTACCGAAGAGGGTGCGCTCCTGCTTGACCCGAGCGGCGAATTCAAGGCGGGAATCCCGCTCTGCCCGCCCGAAGGCGACGCAGGAACCGGTATGGTCGCGACGAATTCAGTGGCGCAGAGAACCGGCAATATCTCAGCCGGCACCTCGATTTTCCTTATGGTCGTGCTTGAGAAAGCTCTCTCGAAACTCTATCCCGAAATCGATATGGTAACCACTCCCTCGGGCAGCCCCGTTGCGATGGTTCACTGCAACAACTGCTCGGGCGAAATCGACGCCTGGGCGGGGATATTCACCGAAATCTGCAAAGAAATGGGCGCCGATGTCTCGATTTACAAGGTGCTCGACAAAATGTTTGAGAAAGCGCTCGAAGCGGATAAGGACTGCGGCGGCCTAGTCGGCTACAACTATCTCTCGGGCGAGGTTATAACCGGTCTCGAGAGCGGCAAGCCGATGTTTTTCAGAGGTCCCGATTCAAAATTCAATTTTGCGAATTTCTCGCGCACCCAGCTTTATTCCGCGGCGGCAACACTCAGCATAGGCAAGGAAATCCTTGACGCCGAGAATGTAAAAATCGACCGTCTGCTCGGCCACGGCGGATATTTCAAGGCTCCCGTTGCGGGTCAGGCAGTTATGGCGGCGGCGCTGAACGCTCCCGTTTCGGTTATGAAAACCGCGGGCGAGGGCGGCCCCTGGGGTCAGGCAGTGCTTGCCTCATACACCGTCAACAAAGCGGAGGGCGAAACGCTTGAAGATTATCTTGACAATAAAGTCTTCGGCGGGCAGGAATCCTTTGAAGTCAGGCCCGACGAAGAGGATAAGAAGGGCTTTGCGGTCTTCCTTGAGAATTACAAAAAAGGCCTCGCCGCAGAAAAAGCCGCGGTCGGGGGATAAGCAAATACTTTACACTGCCCGGAGCGTTAAGCTCCGGGTTTTTGCAACCCAAATTAACAAATAATGTTAAAAATGTTTGCTTCGGTTGGTGGACAATGAGCGCCGCAAGGGTTATAATATGCCTGTAAAAGCGGGCAGGCCGAAACCGCCCGCCGGTTTTTAAGGTGTATGAAAGGTGGGATTATTATGAGAAAACATTACCTTGACAACATCCGCTCGTTCACAATACTCTCGGTCGTCATCTACCATGTGATATACATGTTCAACGCCGAGGCTTCCGCGGGCATCATCGGCCCGATAAGCCGCTTCAGATTTCAGGATTCGCTGCAGTATATCCTCTACCCCTGGATGATGATTCTGCTCTTTATCGTTGCCGGCATGTGCTCGAGGTATTATCTTGATAATCACACGATAAAGGAATTCGTGAAGTCGAGAACGACAAAACTGCTCGTTCCCTCAACAATCGGCCTGTTTGTTTTTCAGTGGATTCAGGGCTATTTCAATATGCAGCTCAGCGGAGCCTTTGATAAAATTGAAGCACCGAAAGCGTTTCTGTATCCGATTATGGCCGTTTCCGGCGTCGGCGTGCTCTGGTTCATCCAGATGCTTTGGCTGTTTTCGATGGTGCTCGCGTTCATCCGCAAATTTGAGAAAGGCAAACTGTATGAGCTCGCGGGCAAGTCGAATATCCTTGTCGCTCTCGCGCTTGTGCTGCCCGTTTACGGCTCGAGTTTCATTCTCAACACACCCGTCATCGTCTGCTACAGATTCGGCATTTACGCTATGACGTTCTTCCTCGGATATTTTGTATTCGCCCACGATGAAGTTATTGAGCGCATAAGCAGATTCGGCATTCCTCTCGGCATCGCCGCCGTCATCCTCGCGGGCGTTTATATTTATCTGCATTTCGGCGACAACTATGCCGAAAATCCCGTTTTCAATTCGATTCCCGCAATCGCCTATGCCTGGACTTTCTGCCTCGCAGCGCTCGGACTCGTGTATAAATACGGAAATAAAGAAAACGGCTTCACACGCTTTATGAAAAAGCGCAGTTTCGGGCTTTATGTTTTCCATTATCTGCCGCTCTCGGCAAGCGCTTATCTGCTGACAAAATATACGGATGTTCCCGCCCTCGCGGTTTATCTTACCGTCCTTGTCTGCGGCTTTGCGGGGGGATTCATCCTCAACGAGATTATTTCAAGAATACCCTTTGTGAGATGGGCCGTTCTGGGAATAAAGAGCAATAAAAAGAAAGAAAAGGAGGCGGCCGCCGATGTTCGCTGAAAATCTGCTGAGTTTAAGAAAACGCAATTCCATGACGCAGGAGGCTCTTGCCGAAAAGCTCGGTGTTTCAAGGCAGGCGGTCGCGAAATGGGAGAGCGGAGAGACGGTCCCCGACCTCGAAAAGAGCAGACTTATCGCCGAAATCTTCGGCGTGACGCTCGACGAGCTCGTCAACTTCGGCGCGGATGACGCCTTCGGGCTTGAGGTTCCGCCGAAAGGCAAGCACCTTTTCGGAATAGTCACAATGGGCGAAAAGGGGCAGATAGTGATTCCCGCGAAGGCCCGCAAGGTTTTCGGCATCAATCCGGGCGACAGCCTTGTTGTGCTCGGCGATGAGGGCACGGGTATCGCCCTGATGAAAAGCAACGATTTTCTGAAAATGGCTGACCTGATAAGAAAGAAAAAATAAACGAAAAAGCGCCTGCCTCCCATAGACTGGCAATCAAAATAATAGCGCTTGCTGTCAAACAGCGGTGGACAAGGTCAAGGGTATGAAGGTTATTAAGCCTTCGTACCCTTGGTTTCGTCTATTCAAATAGTTTGTTTTATTTGCTTTCAATTGTTATTGTTGCGGTTTCTAAATCAATATTTGTTTTTATGTTTCCGCCACTTAATGCGCAAAAGAATTGAAAATCTGTTCGGTTGTCGATTATGCACTCTCTTTTAAGCTTCGTGTATTCTCCTATATATACACCGCCCGCAAGAAAAAGTGGTTGGAACAGATTAATCATCGGCCATCCTAATGGATTCGAAGTTGCGAGAAATTTTTTATCAATATTCAGATAAAAAAGAACTCCTCTGAATATGATTATTGCAGTGTTATCGCTGAACCAAAATACTTTTGCCCCGAGTTCTTTAATAACAGTAATAAAAGGTATCTGTGCCTGAACATTATGACTGTCGGTTTTATTACCGTCATAGTAAATCTTGACATCTTCAATATGATCGCTTATTTCGTTGCCGTTAACAATCAACTTGCATTTATCGAGCATGTATGCCGGTGCATCAACCATAACAGAGACTTTATCGGTAACATCTTTGCCTCCGTATTTGTTTTCAAAATCGTCGGGATTGTATGCAAAAGCAACCGATATATACCCGCACACTATAAACAAAGCAAGAATGATCGAAATAATCTTTTTCATAATAACACATCCTTAATATCATTTTATATTAGTGTAAAATAAATAGTAATTTGTTGCAATAAATAACTTTTTTATTAATAATCAAAAACAGACAAAATAAAATAATTATTCCGAATAAGCTCTAAAAATCAAAACCCGCGGAGTTAAGTTTCCCTGCGGGTTTCTTTAATACTAATTGTCTGTTTGTTTTTCGCTTAAATGCGGCAAGCCGCTGAAATCAAAATACAATTAAACTTGTATCGCCACACCCGTTTTTTCGTTTCACTCAAAAACACCCTCTCCGTTCTCGGAGAGGGCGCAATCGGAATTATTTGAGTTTATTAATCTTCGTTTTCGTCGCGGATCTGGTCTATCATTTCGTCTGAAATGGTCTGGGTTTCGCCGTGCTTGACCTGGCTCATGCAGATAAGCGCGAGAGCGAAGCAGATCGGGCAGTAAACAAAGAGTGACCAGTAGTTGATCTGACCGCTTGACGAGAAGGCCTTCGTAAGGTCAAACATACCGCCGACGAGAACGGGGCCGACGATTGAGGCCGAGAAGGTTGCCGTGTAGTAGTAACCGGTGAAGGTGCCGACTCTCTCGAGACCGCCGATTTCAAGAACAAGCGGAAGGGTGTTGATGGTAACAAATGCGATGAAGATTCCGCCGAATACGATTGCGGCGTAGAGCAGCGGCATCCATTTGGTCGCGAAGTAAACCAGAAACAGAGCGAGTGCGCCGATCCAGCCGGACATAATCGTCTTTTTCCTGCCGAATTTCTGGCCGAGTTTGCCTGCGGGAATAGCGCCGATAACGGTGGCCGCGGCAAAGAGGGTTATGACGAGAGAAGCGTTGGCTTCCGTGAATTTAAGCTCATATTTCGCGAAGGTGGTGAAATAGGTGTTGACCGAGTCGGTCGCGTTTGAATTGAAGAAAAGAGCGACGAGCATGAAGATCAGGCTCTTCTTTTCGCCCTTGGAGAGGCCCATCTGCCTGATGCCGGCCTTGCCTTCGGCCTTCGCCTTTTTCTTTTCGAATTCGGCGGCGAGCTCTGCGGCCTCCGCCTTGGAGATTCTGTTATCGGGCTCTCTGACGACGAATACGACGACGAAGAGGCAGATAACCATTACAATCGCGCCGAGGATGAATACTCTGTTTCTTATCTGAGCCTCGGTGAGACCGGGCATGAGAGCGGTGATGACCTTGCCGGCAACGGTGCCGAGAACGACGCCGACGCCGCCCATGATATTGATGACCGCGTTACCCTCGCCTCTTATCTCGGAGGGGGTGAAGTCGGGCATAAGAGCGACAACGGGCGAACGCCAGGTGGACATAATGAAATTGAAAACGATTATGTCAAGCATCAGCACGCCGAGAAGCTGGATTCTCGGGATGAGAATAAACAGCAGGGCGCAGACGGGAATACCATACATGAGGAAAGGCGTTCTCTTGCCGAAGCGGGTATGCGTTCTGTCCGAAATTCTGCCGAAAAGCGGCTGGAATACTACGCCGAAAACATTATCGATAACCATTATGATACCGACCGCAGTTCCCGCCCAGGCGAGATTTGAAATGGTCGGATTCTCTTTGAGGATAAGGGGAACATAGGCATTGTAGATTATCCACGCAATCTGGACCGCCATGAAGCCGAAGCCCGTGAAAGCGGTATGCAGATAATTCAGCTTGCCGTTTTCTTTTGCACAGTAAAACTGATTCTTCATTGAATCTTCTCCTTTTTGCGGCAATTCCGCATAATACACAGTTATTATATCATTTTTAAGGATAAAATTAAATATAACAATATAGACTAAAAAACAGGGTAATTTTTGTGCGGGTTGCCTAATCTATTTTTTATATCTTTATGCTATAATACAAGGCGGAAAATCGGGATTTCAAGGGAGGAAACAGCCTATGGATCTGACCGAAAAAACAATCAAGAAGAATTATATTTACGAAGGCAAAATAATAACCGTCAGGCGCGATGACGCCCTGCTCCCCAACGGAGCCGAAGCAATCCGCGAGGTGGTCGAGCATCCGGGCGGAGTCTGCGTGGCGCCGCTCACCGCCGACGGAGAGCTGATTTTTGTCGAGCAGTTCAGATATCCCTATATGGAGGTCGTGCTCGAGCTGCCCGCGGGCAAGCTGGAGAAGGGCGAAGATCCCTTTGAGGCGGGCAAACGCGAGCTCGAGGAGGAGACCGGCTGTGTCGCCGGTAACTATATCGACTGCGGCAAATTCTATCCCTCGCCCGGCTACTGCGGCGAGATTATCCACCTCTACGCGGCTTATAATCTTCACAAAACCCGGATGAACTTAGATGATGACGAATTTCTGACCGTCAGCAGTGTTCCCGTTGAAAAAGCGGTTGAGATGGTTATGAATAACGAAATCCGCGACGGCAAGACGCAGGCTCTCGTCCTGAAGGTCGCAAATCTCATAAAAGAAGGTAAAATATGAGTAAGGATATACAGGCTAAGATAATTCTCGCCTCCTCCTCGCCCAGAAGGCGCGAGCTGCTCTCAAAAGCGGAGGTCAAATTCGATATCTGCATAAAGAGCGTGGACGAGACCGTTCCCGAGGGCATGTCCCCAGCCGAGGGCGCTGAGCACACCGCCGCCGTGAAGGCTATGGCGGTCGCATTTATGAATACCGAGGCGGTCGTTATCGGCGCGGATACAATAGTAGTGCTCGGCGATGAAATCCTCGGAAAGCCGAAGGATAAGGCGGACGCGGCGGATATGCTTAAAAAGCTCTCGGGCCAGGAGCACGAGGTCATAACCGGCGTTTGCCTTGCGTATAAGGGCAAATACGAGACCTTCCACTGCTCGAGCAAGGTCAAATTCTATGAGCTGACCGATGACGAAATCCGCCACTATGTCGCGAGCGGCGAGCCTATGGATAAGGCGGGCGCTTACGGTATTCAGGGCAAGGGAATGATGCTCGTCGAGAGCATAAACGGCGATTACTGCAATATAGTCGGCCTGCCCGTCGCCCTGACGGTCAGAAGAATAAAGGAACTGCTCGCGAGGCAGTAATTCAAAGCGAAAGAAGATAATTATGTCAGTCAAAGAAATGCAGTCAGCTCTGCAGGCCGGCGAAGCTTTTCTGATAGTTTCGCAGGCCAACAGATTCTATTTCACCGATTTCGAGGCATCGGACGGCTACCTTGTGATTTCAAAGGAAAAAGCCGTGCTTCTGACCGACGGCAGATATATCGAAGCGGCGAGAAAAAAAGCGAAAAACTGCGACGAGGTCATGCTCCTCAAAAAAGCCGATGAGGAACTGCCCGCTCTTATGAAATCCCTCGGAATCAATAAGATTTATACCGAGGCCGAAAACCTGACGGTCGCCGATTTCTCAAAGCTTTCAAAGATGTTTGATTCCGAGGTCAGCCCCCGCAAGACAGACGAGGCAGTCGCAAATCTGAGAAGGCACAAAAAAGAATACGAAAAAGAGAGAATAATCGCGGCGCAGAGAATTGCCGAAAAGGCGTTTGAGCATATTCTCACCTTCATCAGACCGGGCGTCAGCGAGAAGGATATCCGCCTTGAGCTCGAATTCTTTATGCTGAAAAACGGCGCAGACGGCCTCTCTTTTGAAACGATAGCGATAAGCGGCGCGAATACATCAATGCCCCACGGCGTGCCGACCGATAAAAAAATTGAGTGCGGCGAATTCGTCACCATGGACTACGGCGCTCTGCTCGGCGGCTATCACAGCGATATGACGAGGACCGTCGCCGTCGGCTCCGTCACGGATAAGATGGCGGAAGTTTACAATACCGTGCTCGCGGCTCAGCAGGCCTGCTTTGATGTGCTCCTGCCGGGACTTCCCTGCAAAGATGCGGATAAAGCGGCGAGGGATGTCATTGAAAAAGCGGGTTACGGCAGTTATTTCACCCACTCCACAGGGCACGGTGTTGGCGTTGATATTCACGAGGCTCCGTCGCTCTCAACGAGGAGCGAAGCTGTTCTCGAGGCGGGCGATATCGTGACGGACGAGCCCGGCATATATATCCCCGGCGAATTCGGTGTCCGCATTGAAGATATGGCTTTCATCACGGAAACGGGATATGAAAACCTCACCAAATGTGAAAAATCCCTCATTATTTTGTAAACAAATTAAAAAAATCTTGAAAATTGCATATTTATAGTATAAAATAGATTTGTTAATCATAAATCTTACTGAATTAAGGAGACTTTATTTATGGTATCAGCAGGCGATTTCAGAAACGGCGTAACTTTCGAAATGGACGGTCAGGTTTACCAGATCATCGAATTCCAGCATGTCAAACCCGGCAAGGGCGCCGCTTTCGTCAGAACCAAAATCAGAAACGTCATCGGCGGCGCGGTCACTGAGCGCACTTTCAACCCGACCGATAAGTTCCCCACCGCTTATATCGAGCGCAAGGATATGGAATTCTCATATGTTGACGGCGATCTCTATTATTTCATGGATCCCGAGACCTATGACATGGTTCCCATCAGCAAGGATACGCTTCCCGAAAACTTCAAGTTTGTCAAGGAAAACGTTACCTGCCGCATCCTTTCCTATAAGGGCAGCGTTTTCGGCGTAGAGCCCCCGACCACCGTTGATCTTCAGGTCACCAAGACCGATCCCGGCTTCGCAGGCAACACCGCCACCAACGCGACCAAGCCCGCCGTCCTTGAGACAGGCGCAGAGGTCAAGGTCCCCCTCTTCATCGATGAGGGCGAAATGATTACCATCGATACCCGCACCGGCGAGTATCTCAGCAGAGCATAAGGAGGATTCATTATGGCTATCAGCGAAAAAGTTGCATATCTCAAAGGCCTTGCGGACGGCATGAAGCTCGACGCGGATAAGGATACCAATAAGCTCATCCTCGCCATGATCGATACTCTCGACGAAATGGCAGCCCTTGTTGACGAAATCGACGAGGATCTTGCGGATGCCGAGGAGCATATCGACGAAGTTGACGAGTGCCTTGCGGATGTTGAAGACATCGTTTACGGCGATGAATGCGGCGACGACTGCTGCTGCGGTGATTTCTATGAGATTACCTGCCCCGGCTGCGGCGAGACCATCACCATTGACGACGGAATCCTTGATGACGGCGCGATGGACTGCCCCAACTGCGGCAAGAAGCTCGAATTCGACCTTGATTTCGACGATGACGAGGCCGACGAATAATATTCAGAAACTTTGCGGCCCGGTTAGCTCTTAACCGGGCTTTTATAATTCCTTCACGGAAATAACGGAGAAAATAATGACAGATAAGTATGTTACCCGCTGCCCCTACTGCGGCGGTTCGGAGATAATCACAACCTGTCAGACCGCATACGGCGCGGTCACCAACGCAGAAAGCATCCTGCACAGCGCGGAACTTTATCATTCAGTCTGCAGAAACTGCGGCAGCGTGCTGAGAAGCTTTGTCAAAGACCCCGAAAAGCTTTTGAAAAAGAAAGACAGAAAACCGAAGGACGATATATTTTAGAGGAAAATATGGCTGAAGGAACAATTCTCAGGGAATTATATCTGATAAGGCACGGCGAGAGCACGGGCAACGCGGGAATCGAAGCGGCCGACGCCGTTGACGGCACCGATCCCCTCCTCTCCGAAAAAGGCTTCGCTCAGGCCGATAAGCTCGGTAAGCTCGTTAAGGACTACGGCTTCGACGCCGTCTTTTCAAGCGGCCTTCGCAGAGCTGTTGCCACCGCAAACGGAATAATAAAAAACGGCGGCGCTGATGTGCTCGAAATCCTGCCCGATTTATGCGAAATCGGAGTTGACCCCGATTATCCGGGTCAGGCTCTCGGAGCGCTCAGGGAAATCTGCCCCGCGGCCGTGATTGCCGAGGGATACGAAGGCGCAGAAAAGCTCGTTATCGGCGACGATAATCCCAAAGAGGATGAAACCCGCTATTTTCAGCGCGCGGAGAAGGTGCTCGAATACCTCGCTTCAAGATTTGAAAACGGCGAAAAAATCGCGCTCGTCTCCCACGCCGCGTTCCTCACCTATGTTATTTTTTACATAACCGGCTACAGGGATAAAGAGCCGAATTACGATTTCCGCCTCACAAATACGGGAATTACGAAAATCGTGTTTTACGCCCCCGGCACCTATGAATTCGGCGACACGGTTTTTGATTACATAAACGATACGCAACATTTAACCGAAAGATGAAAGAGAAATAAAAATGCTGAAATTAAAAGACATCGTAAAAGAATACCCGACCGGCTCCGAAAAGGTCGTGGCGCTCAAGGGCGTCAGCCTGAATTTCAGGAGAAGTGAATTCGTCTCCATCCTCGGTCAGTCCGGCTGCGGCAAAACCACGCTGCTGAATATCATCGGCGGCCTTGATCAGTATACCGACGGCGACCTCGTCATCGAGGGCAAATCGACCAAGGATTTCAAGGATTCCGACTGGGATAACTACAGAAATCACCGCGTCGGTTTCGTTTTTCAGAGCTATAACCTGATCCCCCATCAGACCGTGCTCGCGAATGTCGAGCTCGCGCTGACTCTCTCGGGCGTCTCAAAGACCGAGAGAAAAAAGAGGGCAAAGGAAGCGCTCGACAGAGTCGGCCTCTCAGACCAGCTCAATAAAAAGCCGAATCAGCTATCGGGCGGCCAGATGCAGCGAGTCGCAATAGCCAGAGCTCTTGTGAATGATCCCGAAATTCTGCTCGCGGATGAGCCGACCGGCGCTCTCGACAGCGAGACGAGCGTTCAGGTCATGGATATCCTGCGCGAGATAAGCAGGGACCGCCTCGTTGTCATGGTTACCCACAACCCCGAGCTCGCCCAGGAGTATTCGACCAGAATCATCCGCCTGCTCGACGGCAAGGTGATTGACGATTCCGCTCCCTACAGCGACGAAGAGGAAATGTCCGATTACGCCGGAAAGAGCGCTGATAAAAAAGAAAAAAAGCCGTCAATGTCCTTCTTCACGGCTCTCTCCCTCTCGCTCAACAACCTTCTCACCAAAAAGATGAGGACCTTCCTGACCTCGTTTGCGGGCAGTATAGGAATCATCGGCATCGCCCTGATTCTCTCGCTCTCGAGCGGCTTCCAGGCATATATAGATTCAATTCAGCAGGAGACGCTGACCTCCTACCCGATGACCGTTGACGCGGCGACGATGGATATGAATTCAATGCTCGGCGCTCTCTCGAATTTCGGCACCGCCAATGCGGACCATGAGCTCGACAAGGTCTATTCAAACGCGATGTCGCAGAATATGCTTCAGTCCTATTCCTCGGGCGTGTGGTTCAATGATCTGAAGGAATTCAAGAAATTCCTCGATTCAAATGATGAAATAAAGCAGTATGTCTCCTCGATTCAGTATCAATACGGCGGCAAGATGAATATCTACGCCGAGGGCACCGGAGACGGCGCAAATCAGGTTTATCCGAGCCCCGTTCTCGAAATGATGACCTCAATGATGGGCGGAATCAATCTCGGCGCGATGGGTATTGACACCTCCACTATGGAGAGCTATTCCAAATACTACAATTCCTGGCAGGAGCTTATCGACAATCAGGAGCTCCTCAAGAATCAATATGATTTAATCGACGGCAAATGGCCCGAGAAATATAACGAAACCGTGCTTATCATCGATAAGAATAACGAGATAAGCGACCTGACCATTCAGGGTCTCGGCCTCATGAGCTCGACCGACATTATGAATATGATGATGGCAATCATGAAGGGCGAGGAGGTCGAAACCAAGTCTTTTGCCCTCGATTACAGCGAAATTATCGGCAGAAAATTCAAGCTTGTCACCGCTCCCGAATTCTTTGAATATGATGAAGAAAACAAGGAATGGGTCGATATGAGCGGCGACGAGGAATTCGTCAAGAAAACAATCGCCGGCGGCGAGGATATCACGATTGTCGGCATTATCAGACCCGCCGAGGATTCGGTGGCCGTCGCCACGATGGGAACGGTCGGCTATCTGCCCTCTCTGGTCGAGCACACGGCAAAGAAAACCGACGAGGCCGAGATAGTAAAACAGCAGAAGGCGAATCCCGAAACAGACGTATTCACCGGCATCCCGTTCCCGAAGACCGAAGAGGAAGAAAAGGCAGACGCCAAAGAGGAAAAGAAGGCGGATGAGAAAGCGGCAGAGCCCGAAAAGACAACAGCCGCCGCAAAACCCGCCGCGGCATTTGAGAAGCCCGTTGTTTCGTCTCTCGCTTATTCGGGCGAGGCCCCGCAGGCGAGCTTCACGGCGACCGCGCTGCCCGATATGTCGTCCCTTCCCTCCGCGACCGAGGAAGAGATTTACGCCAAGATAGATCAGAAATACAGCGGCGAGGAAGCCGCGAAGATGAAGCGCACCGTCGAGCTCATGCTCAAGAGCGTGCTGACGATTTCCGAGAGAAGAGAGCTTATCGCGAATATGAACGAGATGCTCTCGGGCTATGAGATTCCCGGCTACGGCACAATCTCCGGCGAGCAGGCCTATACCTATCTCTCGATGATGGATAAGGAAACCAAGCTCAAGATGCTCAACGCCATGGTATCCGGCGCTTATGACGATATGGGCGTGCCCGTCAATCCCGAAGATGAAACACCCGGCGAGGAAGCGGACAATCCCGATGAAAAGGGCGAAGAGGACGCGCAGGAAACTCCCGCCGAGCCCGAACCGGAACCCGAGCCGGAACCCGAGCCGCTCGCGGGCAGCTATGACGAGGCTCTCGAAATTCTCGGCGTTGCGGATCTCAGCAATCCCAAGCAGATAAACATTTATCCGAAGGATTTTGAGTCAAAGGATATCATTTCAAATATAATCGAGGAATACAACGAATCCAGGGGCGAGGAAAAATCGATTAAATACACCGATTTCATCGGCATCATGCTCAAATCGGTCACAAAGATAGTCAATATCATTTCCTATGTTCTTATCGCATTTGTCGCAATTTCGCTTGTCGTTTCCTCAATTATGATCGGCATCATCACCTATATTTCCGTTCTTGAGAGAACCAAGGAAATCGGCATTCTGCGAGCAATCGGCGCGAGCAAGAGGGATGTTTCCCGCGTATTCAACGCCGAGACGCTGACCGTCGGCTTCGTTTCGGGAGCCATCGGCATAGGGGTAACGCTCCTGCTGATTATCCCGATAAATATCGTAATCAAGTATCTTACAACCCTGCCCCATGTGGCGCAGCTACCGATGAACGGCGCGATTATACTCATAATTATCAGTATGTTCCTGACCTTCGTCGCAGGCCTCATCCCCGCCCGAATCGCCTCAAAGAAAGATCCTGTCGTGGCGCTCAGGACAGAGTAAAGAGCAAAAAAAACACACCGCCCTCTCCGTTTCCGGGGAGGGCTCTTTTGTGAAATTTACAATTTGTTAATGACATTCTCATATTAAAGGTATATAATACCGCTTGATTTGTGCGCGGGCCGCGGAACAGCCCGAAATGCGCACCGCAATCTATGAAACGGGGAAAATATTTATGGAAAGCTTCTTTGAAGCCATTATCGGCTTCTTTAAGAGTTTTGCCGCGATTTTCACGGCGATTCTCACGGCTCTCGGAATCATGTCTCCCGAGAAACCGCCCGAGGTTCCCAAGGTAACGCAGACGACGGTCATCGCGTTCGAGCCCTTCGAGCAGATAAGAACGGTCGAGGGCGGCTGCACCGACGGAACTTACATCTATCAGATTATGATAAATCCCGACGCGGAAGAGACAGAGGTCCCCTGCAGGATTATCAAAATCAATCCGGAAAAATGGCAGGTCGTCGAGGCGAGCGATGAGCTCAGAATCGACCACGCGAACGACATGACCTATGACGAGGAAAACAAGCTGCTCGTCATCAGCAACAACAAGCCGAATTATACAACCATCACCTTTGTCGATCCCGTCAAGCTTGAAATCAAGGGCACGAAAACACTCGACCGCAAGATTTATTCAATCGCCTATGTCGGCACGGGCAAATGCTGGTATGCGGGCATCTCGAATTCATGCGATATTGTCCGTTATGATGAGGATTTCAACGCGCTCGGCGTGATTGACAATCCCGAGAATAAATTCACGCGCCAGAGCCTCGGCTCGGACGGCGAATACCTCTATTCGCTCTTCTACAATCCGAATATCGTCTATAAATACGATCTGCAGGGCAATCCGCAGGGCTACGCAGTCCTGCCCGATACGGTAAACGAAGCGGAAAACATTTTCTTCTTCGGCGGAGCGATGTTCATCGGCTATAACATAATGAAGCCGGATGCCGGCGGATTCATCGCGAGAATCGATACGATTGAATTCTCGACCACCGCCGAAATCCCCGAGCCCGTCTCCAAAACAGCGGCATAAACATCTGAAAACATAAAGGCACGGATGTCTCCGTGCCTTTCTTTTATCTGTGTGTCATCCTGAGCAAAGTGAAGGATCTCAATATATGACTCACTGCTTCTGCCAGATTTTTACATAATCGACCGTAAATACGGCCTTTGTGCCGTGGTCGAGCGTGATTTCGGCGGGCATGCAGAGCGAAACGCAGACATATTCCTCCTCTTCGGAGACACCGTTGCCGAAGCTTGAGCGCGCGGATTCCACGCCGTTGATATAAAATATATATTCATCCTCGGTCCATTTGAGGCCGAAGGTTGTGTATTCATTATAGATATCGCCGGCCCTGAATTTGCCGAGAATACGCGAATCGAGCTTGTCGGGATTGTCGTCGTATCCGTTGCAGTGGACGGTCTGGACAACCGCGTTTCTGCGCAGGGTGCTCGTTGAGCCCGAATCGCAGGATTCAAATATATCAAGTTCCGCGCCGCCAGGGCCGCCCTTCGATATATCGTGATCGTAGGGGTGCTCCGCCTGAATCCAGAAGGCGCTCCAGAAATCGGCAGTATCGCTGCATTTGCATTTTATTTCAAAATATCCCTTGCAGTAGGTCTATTTCAGCTGAAGATCACAGGAATACCAACCCTCTCCGTATCTGCCGTCCGACTTGTATTCGCCGGTCATTATCAGGTTTCCGCCCTCGACCTTCGCCTGATCGACGGTCTCGAAGCGGCCGTTCCCGCCGCCCTCATAGCGCGATTCCCAGACATCGAGATTGAGCGCGTCGCCGTTAAATTCATCCTCAAAGACTATTGAATAGCCGTCGAGCGAAAGCTCTTCGCCGAGCGGCGTCACCGGATAATCGGAGATCACGCATCCGAACATTTCGATAAATGCGATGAATACGGCCGCGAGTTTCTTGAAAGAAAAGCCTCCTTCAAATAGAGCGGAAGCGAATCTGCCGATACGCAGAACGGCATCCTGCTGCCTGAACGCAAAATTCAGCGAATTCATAAGATTTTCGAGCATATTATCCCTCCGAGGTTATATTTTTCAAAAAAATTATAACACCGAAACAGCATAAATTCAATACTCAGGGTGTAACAACCACAATATATTGTGTATCAAGCGTTCTGAGCTCTTTTTTCGGAAAAATTTTTCAAAAAACGCTTGACAAACCCCATACCCGCAGCTATAATATAGGTGCATAGTATCCAGCTAATATTATGCATCTGCAATTTGTGAGCAACAATTACAGAGCCATCCGATAAAAGACGGAGAATGTTATGTTCTCCGTCTTTTATCGTCCATTATTATTCTAATTTGGAATAATAACGGAACGGCTTGCAAATTTAAAAAGAGAGGGAATCGCTTCCCTCTCTTGTGTTTTTCCTGTTTATCAGTCGTTTGAGCCGAAGGAGATTGCGCCGCCGGCCAGGCCGCCCGCCGCCGCGTTTTCGGAAGAATCCATAACGGCGTCGATTGCAAGGACTACGCCGAGAACGATAATCTCGTCCTTTTCGCTCGCGATGTCGATTTCAAAAGCGTCGCCCCAGCTCATCCATTTCTTGTGGATGCCGGCAATTTCCTTTTCGCCGTCGCGAATCGAATAATCGTGCGCGGTGAAATTGCCCATTATTTCCCAGCCCGGGCCGTTCACGACGTATTTGGGCTTGAGAAGGCTGAATTTCTTTGAGATTTCGGCAACCTGCTCGCCGCCGATCTCCACGAAAAACTTCGGCATGAAGGTAACGACCTTCTGTCTGATAAAGGCGACCTCATTCTGCTCCGCGTCAAATACGGTAAGTTTCTTGCCCATTGAGAGCACCTTGCCTTCGACAAAATATTTATCGTTGCCGAGTTCGTCCTTTACGTTGCTCTTGTCTTTCCAGGAAAACACTTTCTGTTTGAGATAAAGTTTCATAAGCGGCTCCTCTTTTATTTTACTGAATCTGAGTTATGTATTTTGTGCTGACGTATCCCGAATAGGCGCCGTATTTTATCTTTGCCCATTCGCCGTCAACCGATTCGACCATGATCGGAGTTCCGTTCGGAATTTCCGCAAGCTTTTCGGCGCGGATGCTCGGCTCTGCGCGCAGATTGAGAGTGCTGCCGCTTGTTGTGACTCTGTAATTCTCAACGAATTCCGTCTGTGGTGTGGTGGTTGTATTCGCGGCGTTGAATGTATCCTCATTGACGGTCAGGATTCCCCATTTTCCGCCCTTGTTGGCGATATACTTGCCGTCTTTTCCCTGCAGGATCTTATCAAAATCGAAGCCGACTGCCTCCCTGCCGCGGCGGTCGAGAATTCCGAATTTCGCATCCTTCGTGACCGGAACCAGCCCGTTTCTGAAGGAATAGGGCTTTTCGCCCGCGCTGTCGTATTCAAAAGGAATCTCCACGCTGCCCGTTTCGCCGATATAGCCGAATTTTCCGCTCTGGCTCACAGCCGCGAGGCCTTCGCTGAACTGCTCCGCCCTGTCATAGCTGAAATCTATTGCGACAGACAGACTCTCGTTGACATAGCCGTATTTCGCGCCCGGCTCGTCGCTCTGAGCGACCGGGTAAAGCTTTACTCCGCTTTTAAGCTCGGCGGGCGAGACGCGGTCAATGTAGCCGTCCGCGCCATACCAGCAGAGCGCCGCCGCCTCATCGTTCCAGTAGGCGATTTTTTCGGGGTTGTCGGGCTTGTTATATTGCTTTTTGCCGATTTTCCCCGTTTCGGGATCGACAATCAGCGGATATTCCGAATCGGGAGTCTTCGCGATGATTTTTGAGCTGAGCCACTCGTCGCTGACAACCCTGAATTCATAGTTCCCCGCCTTTTCGGTGACTGTGCCGTCAAGAGTCATGAGACCTTTTCTGCCGGAGGAATCGGTGAATACGCAGATCTCTTCATTGAGGCACTCGGCGTTTTTCACATCCTTGAGCGCGGAGGTCGAGAAGCTGTAGCCCGAATCCTTATCCGCCTTCTTTGATTTCACGCCTTTGACTATCGCGGAAACAAGCAGGATAAACAGCACAAGTATCAGCGCCGCCCCCGCGACAAGTATCAGTTTTCTCTTGTCTGATTTGGTGAGTTTTTTCATTTTATATCTTCCCATCGGGTATATTTGTTGTTTAGACTTTAATTTTATCATATCAATCTGAAAACTTCAATGATTACGCGCCAAAAATTGCCCTTTTTAGGTATTGATATTAAATATTTTTTATGATAACATAAATTGAATGTTCGTGAAGTATTCTTAATTCTGAATGCCGCCGGATTACAAAGATTCATTTGAGGAGAGAGTATATGACTATCAATAAAACAATCAACGGAAATCAGGCCGTATATGCCGTTTCGGGCAGACTTGAAACATTAACCTCCCCCGAGCTTGAGGAAGCTCTCAAAGCCGATCTTGACGGCATCACCGATCTCACCCTTGATTTTACTCAGCTTGATTATATCTCCTCCGCAGGTCTCAGAGTCATTCTCTGTGCGCAGAAGAAACTCTCGGCGGCGGGCGGCTCGCTCAAAATTCTCAACCCCAACGAGATAGTCAGCGAAATCTTTGATGTAACCGGTTTCTCGGATATACTCAATATTGAAAACACCTGATTTTTACGGTTATCATGCCGGGCGGATTTCCGCCCGGTTTTTTGCGTTTTATGCGTCATCTGAGGCAGACCCGGTTATTCATTTCTCTTTATATATTATATAAAATTCTTGACTATTTATTATTTTTGTAATATTATTACTGTGTATGGAATCGGCGGTTCGGTAACCGCGCTTTCAGAATCAAAAATCAGGAGGAAGTATTAATGAACGTATTTATGATCGGCGGCACAGGTCTGCTCGGCTGCGAGGCGGCCGCTCAGCTCATCAAAAAAGGCCACAAGGTTTCTTCGGCGGCTCTGCCCCCGCTTCCGCAGGGCGCACCCATCCCCGAGGAGATGGAACTTGTATTCGGCGACATCAACAAGAAAACCGATGACGAAATTCTCGAGATGCTCCAGGGCAAGGATGTTTTCATCTTCGCCGCGGGCGTTGACGAGAGAGTGGAATTCCCCGCTCCGGTTTATGATGCATATAAGAAATTCAACATAGCTCCTCTTGAGAGAATATTCCCGCTCTGCAAGAAGGCGGGCGTCAAGGGCGCAGTCGTGCTCGGCTCCTATTTCTCCTATCTTGCAAAGCAGATGCCCGAAAAGCATTTTGAGGATGCAAACCCCTATTTCAGAGCCCGTCTCGATCAGGAAAAGGTCTGCGAAGACGCCTGCGACGAGAATTTCAGCGCGAAAGTGCTCGAGCTCCCCTATATTTTCGGCACCCAGCCCGGCAGAAAACCCGTCTGGACCATCCTCATCGAGCAGCTTGCCAGAATGGATAAGCTCCCGTTCACGATGTATCCCGCAGGCGGAACCGCAATGCTCACCTGCCGCCAGGTCGGCGAAGTCATCTGCGGCGCAACCGAGCGCTGCCTCGACGAAAGCGCACCCAAGTATGAAGCCTTCCCGATTGCCATGTATAACCAGACATGGAAGGAATTCCTCGCAATCGTCTATGACGCGAGAGGAATGAAGGGCAGAAAGATTATCAGCATTCCTCCCTGGGCAATGAAAATGGGCATGGGCTCGGTAATCAAGGAATACAAAGAAAAGGGAATAGATCCCGGCATCAATCCGCTCGTTCTTCCCTCGATTATGGATATCAATCTTTTCATAGACCGTAAGGACAGTGAAATGCTCGGCGCAACCGAGGATGATATCAAAGCGGCTATTTTCGATTCTATCAAGGTCAGCGTTGCTTCGTTCGAAGGCACTGTTGAGCTGCTCGGAATGAAAGGCGAGTAATTTCCCCCGGCTGTCGCATTTAAGCGAAAAACAAACAGACAAATTTGTTGGGGCGGCGATTTGCCGCCCGTGTAAACTCGCGAAGTTGCATAACCTAGCGAGTTTAACTTTTATGGGGTTACGGACCGTAAACGGTTACAATTATGTTGTCTGTTTTCTTAACTGCAACACCCGTTTTCTTAAAAGCTATCCCATCTGAAAGGAAGAAAAGCATGGAAGAAAAAAGATATGTAGGCAAAAAAGAGCTGTGGATGTATGCTCTGGGCGCCGGCGGTCAGGGTATGATTTACGCGATGATGTCGAGCTACATCAGCGACTACTATGTAAATATACTTCAGCTTCCGCTGATTTTCGTATTGCTGCTCATGCTGCTCGCGAGAGTCTGGGACGCCATCAACGACCCGCTCATGGGTATGATAGTCGACCATAAGACGACTAAATGGGGCAAGATGAAGCCCTATATCCTCTTTGCCTCCGTTCCGATAGCCGTGCTCACTATTCTCATGTATTCGAGCCCGGATATAAAGAGCGCAACCGCCCTTATGGTATTCGCGGCCGTCGTCTATGTGCTCTGGGGTATGACCTACACGATGGCGGATGTTCCTTTCTGGTGCCTGCCGAATGTAATGACTCCCGACGCGAAGGAGCGCGGCTCGGTAATCTCCTTCACAAAGATTATCAATTCAATCGGCTCGGCCCTGCCCGAAATATTCTTCCTTGCGGCGGGCTTCCTCCTTCCCAAAATCATCAGCACTGCCGATCCCCTCGCCTATGACAAAAAGAGATATCTCATTATCGCGATTGTCACGGTCGGCATCGGCATTATCATGTATATCAACTCCTATTTCCATGTAAAAGAGAGAATTGTTCCTCCCGTTAAGAAGCGTCAGCCCGGCGACCCCTCCCAGCTCAAGAGAGTATTCACCTGCAAACCCCTCATGCTCGTTCTGCTTATGGGTGTTCTCTCAAGCGGCAGATACATGGTTCAGGCGGCGGCAATCCATGTTGCCCGTTACGCTTTCTATATCGGCCCGGATCTTACCGGAATGACTCTCGAGGAGAGAACGGCCGCCATTTCGGCGAGCGTCTCCTCGGTCAAGACCATTTTCCAGGTCTGCGCAATAGTCGGTATGTTCGGCGCGATGCTGTTCATGCCCAAGATGATGAAGAAATTCGACTATAAGAAAATTCTCATCACGACCTGCCTCGCAGGCGCGGTTGCCAGCGTCGGCACCACCCTCATCGGCTGGTTTACCAGCAATCTCTATATCTGCATCCCGTTCATAATTATTTCCTGCATCCCGCTCGGCGTTATCAATGTCCTGACATTCGCGATGATCTGCGACTGCCTCGACTATATGGAGCTCACGACCGGCTTCAGAGACAACGGCCTCGGCTCCGCAATCAGCGGATTCATCAACAAAATCGGCAATGCCCTCTCGACCAGCGGCATTATCGTAATGTATATGATTATCGGCTTCCAGCCCGCCGAGATGCTTTCATCCACGGCAATCAAGGCTGCCACCGACCTCACCCACGCCCAGAATTTCGCAGTGTTCTCGCTCGTTTCCGTCATCCCCGGCGTAAGCCTGCTGCTCTGCGCCCTGCCGATGTTCTTCTATAAGATTTCCGGCAAGGAGAAGGAGAGAATAGTCAGCGAGCTCAAAGCGAAACGCGAAGCCGAAGGTATAGTAATCGAAGAATAATCAAATTCCAAACCAGGTGATACCCATGTCCCAGAAAAAAGATTTAAGAAATATAGCCATCATCGCGCACGTTGACCACGGCAAGACCACCCTCGTCGACCAGATGCTCCGCCAGAGCGGAACTTTCAGGGAAAACGAGCAGGTCGCCGAGAGAGTCATGGATTCAAACGACCTCGAGCGCGAGAGAGGCATCACGATATTATCCAAAAACACTTCAATTCACTATAAGAATACAAAAATCAACATCGTCGACACCCCCGGCCACGCCGATTTCGGAGGCGAGGTTGAGCGTATCCTGATGATGGTTGACGGCGTGCTCCTGCTCGTTGACGCTTTTGAGGGCTGTATGCCCCAGACAAGATTCGTTCTCAAAAAGGCGCTCAATCTCAAGAAGGAAATACTTGTCGTCATAAACAAGATAGACAGGCCCAACGCCCGCCCCGATGAAGTAGTTGATGAAGTGCTGGATCTTTTCATCGACCTCGGCGCCGAGGAGGATCAGCTCGAATTCCCGGTCGTCTATGCCAGCGCGAGAGACGGCTATTCATCCCTTGACCCGAATGACAGGGAAGGCGATATGCGCCCGCTCTTTGACGCAATCTTAGAGCATATCGACCCGCCCGGAGGCGACCCCGACGGCGCTCTGCAGTGCCTTTTCTCCTCGCTCGATTACGATGATTATATCGGCAGAATCGGCATCGGCAGAATGGAGCGCGGCAGGATTAAGAAGAACGAAAACTGCGTGCTCTGCAAAACAGACGGCACTCAGCAGAATGTGAAGATATCGCGCCTGTATCAGTTTGAAGGCCTCAAGAGAGTGGAATGCGAGGAGGCCGAGGCAGGCGACATAATCTGCGTGAGCGGTATCGAGGGCCTCAATATCGGCGAGACGCTCTGCGATCCCGAATGCATTGAGCCTCTGCCGTTCATCAAAATAGACGAACCCACAATCGCGATGAATTTCATCGTCAACGACAGCCCGTTCGCGGGCAAAGAGGGCAAATTCGTCACCTCGAGAAATATACGCGACCGCCTCTTCAAAGAGGTCGAAACAAATGTGAGTATGCGCGTCGAGGAGACAGAGACCACCGATACCTTCAAGGTTTCGGGCAGAGGCGAACTCTCGCTTTCGATTCTGATCGAGACAATGCGCCGCCAGGGCTATGAATTCCAGGTCTCGCGCCCGAAGGTTATTCTCAAGGAAATCGAGGGCAAGACCTACGAGCCGATGGAGCTTCTTATAGTCGAAGTTCCCGAGCAGTATGTCGGCATCGTCATTGAAAAACTCGGCTCCCGCAAGGGCGAGCTTGAGAATATGGGCTCGCGTGAAGGCGGCTCATCCCATCTCGAATTCAAAATCCCCTCCCGCGGTCTCATCGGTTACCGCTCGGAGTTTATGACCGATACAAACGGCAACGGCATTATGAATCAGCTTTTCAACGGCTATGAGCCCTGGAAAGGCGATATTCAGACGAGGGAGCGCGGCTCGATAGTTGTTCACGAGACCGGCGTGACCTCGGCATACGGACTTTTCAACACTCAGGACAGAGGCCGTCTCTTCATCGGCCCCGGCGTGGACGTTTATGAGGGTATGATAATCGGCGAATGCGCCAAGAACGAAGATGTCACCTGCAACGTCTGCAAGCTGAAGCATCTGACGAATACCCGCGCAAGCGGCTCGGACGAAGCTCTGCGCCTTGTTCCGCCCAGCACTCTCAGCCTTGAGCAGTGCATGGAATTCATCAAGGATGACGAGCTGCTTGAAGTCACGCCCAAATCCCTGCGCCTTCGCAAGAGAATTCTCTCCAAGGAGCAGAGAATGAAGCAGCAGTTCAAAAAGAAATAACGGAAGTGAAAAATGGCTCGGAAAGCTAAAACCGCTCTGGCGCTCGGCACCTTTGACGGTCTTCACAAAGGTCATAAAGCCGTTATCGCCTGCGCTCTTTCCCAAAAGGAGCGTGGGCTTATTCCTCTTGTGATGCTTTTCGACTCGCATCCCCTGCTGACTCTCTCGGGCAAAGCTCCGGACTGCCTGCTGCAGGATGATTTAAGGATAGAAGCGCTTGAAAAAGCAGGCGCAAAGACAAGCGTAATTTCTTTTTCGGAAATAAGAAATTATACGCCCGAAGAATTCTTTGAGAAAATCGTGCTTAAAAACCTCGGCGCCGGCTTCGTCTGCTGCGGAGAAAATTATACCTTCGGCAGATTCGGCGCGGGAAACTGCGCCACTCTCGAAAAACTATGCAAAAAACACGGCGTCGGCTTTGAATGCGTGCCGATTGTGAAATACAGGAATTCACCCGTCAATTCGTCGAGAATCAGAAAATGCATTCAGAGCGGAAATATCCGCGAGGCCAACCGCCTGCTCGGATATGAATTCAGATATAAAAGCGTTGTGCGAAGCGGCTTTCAGCGCGGGCGTCTGCTCGGCGCGCCGACAATCAATCAGTATTTCGACGGGGGCTTCTGCATTCCGAAAGCGGGAGTATATGCTTCGGTTACGGTCATTGACGGCAGAGAATACCCGTCGGTTACGAATATCGGATACCGTCCGACTTATGAAAATAACGATTTCAGGAGCGAAACCTGCATAATCGGCTTTGACGGCAATCTCTACGGGCAGAATCTTGAGGTGCGCCTGCTTGACCGCATCAGAGATGAGATAAGATTCAATTCCGACGAGGCGCTGAGCAACCGGATTCAGCTTGACGCCGCGGAAAGCAGACGAATTTTCAGGCGGAGGATGAGAGAAAATGTATAAAGACTGGGAATCACTCAAAAAAGACTGCAGCGCCTGCCGCAGATGCGCGCTCGCCGATACGAGGACAAATCTCGTTTTCGGAGTCGGAAACGAAAAGGCGGAGGTTATGTTTATCGGCGAAGGCCCCGGCTACAACGAGGATATGCAGGGCGAGCCTTTCGTCGGCAGAGGCGGTCAGCTTCTCGACAAATACCTTGAGCATATAAATCTCGACAGGCATAAGAATATCTATATCGCGAATATGGTTAAATGCCGCCCGCCCGAAAACAGGGATCCGAGCGAAGAGGAGCAGGATTGCTGTATCGAGTGGCTGCGCGAGCAGACGAGGCTTATCCGCCCCAAAATCATGGTCTGCCTCGGCAGAATATCCGCGAAACGCCTGATTTCCAAGGATTTCAAGGTAACGGTTCAGCACGGTCAGTTCATTGAAAAAGGCGGAATTCTCTTTATGGGAACCTTCCACCCCGCCGCCCTGCTGAGAAACCCGAATAACAAGCCCGCGGCGCTCGAGGATTTCCTCGCGCTTCAGGAAAAGATAAAAGAGGTCTGCAAACATACCTATGAAATATGACGGAGAAAATTTCGATATAGCCGTTATCGGAGCAGGTCACGCCGGAATTGAGGCGGGGCTTGCCTCTGCGCGCCTCGGATGCAGAACTGCCGTATTCACGATAAATCTTGACTGGGTCGGCAATATGCCCTGCAATCCCTCAATCGGCGGCACTTCCAAGGGCCATCTGGTGCGTGAAATCGACGCTCTCGGCGGCGAAATGGGAATCGCGGCAGATTATAATACGATTCAATCCCGTATGCTCAATCTCGGTAAAGGCCCCGCCGTTCACTCTCTCAGAGCGCAGATTGACCGCCGCGCCTATTCGGATTATATGAAGGGCACGCTCGAAAAGCAGGAAAACCTGTTCCTGCGCCAGGCGGAAATCACGGATTTATATAAAGACGGCGATGAATGGGTGCTGACTACCCATCTTGAGGCAGTCCACCGCGCAAAAGCGGTGATTATCGCCACGGGCACATTCCTCGCGGGCAGAGTCTATGTGGGCGATGTTTCATACGAAAGCGGACCCGACGGGATGTTCCCCGCGACCGAGCTCGCGAAGGCTCTGAAAAAGCTCGGAGTTCCCACCCGCAGATTCAAAACCGGCACTCCCCCGCGCGTAAACTGCCGTAGCGTTGACACGGATTCACTCGAACCGCAATACGGCGATGAAAAAATTACTCATTTTTCTTTTTTGGAATTATGCGAGGTTGAAAACAAGCAGCCTTGTTATATAGCATATACCGGCGAAGAAACCAAGCGCATAATTCTCGATAATCTTCACCGCTCCCCTCTCTATTCGGGAAAAATAGACGGCGTCGGGCCGAGATACTGCCCGAGCATTGAGGATAAGATAGTCCGCTTCTCCGATAAGGAGAGGCATCAGATATTTGTTGAGCCCTGCGGCATGAAGACGGATGAAATGTATCTTCAGGGCCTTTCGTCCTCGCTCCCCGAGGATGTCCAGCTTAAAATAGTTCACAGCATACCCGGACTCGAAAAAGCGGAATTCCTGCGCACCGCCTATGCGATTGAATACGACTGCGTCGATCCGCTTGCGCTGAGGCAGACTCTCGAATTCAAGGATTTCCCCGGTCTCTACGGCGCGGGGCAGTTCAACGGCTCGAGCGGATATGAGGAGGCGGCGGCCCAGGGACTTGTCGCGGGAGTCAACGCGGCGCTTAAAATTCTCGGCAAAGAGCCGATGATTCTCGACCGCACAACCTCATATATCGGCACACTGATTGACGACCTCGTCACAAAAGGCTGCAAGGACCCTTACAGAATGATGACGAGTCGCAGCGAATACCGCCTGATTCTCAGGCAGGATAACGCCGACAGGCGCCTCACGGAATACGGCTACAGAGCCGGCCTGATTTCTGAGGAAAGATATGAAAAATTCAAAAAGAAACTCGAAATGATTGAGGCCGAGCATGAGCGCGTCAAAGAAGTATCAATAAAGAAATCTCCCGAGCTCGACGCGGCGCTTGTTTCACGTGGAACAGTCCCGCTCGAAAAAGGGATGAAAATGGCGGAGCTTCTCAAGCGCCCGCTCGTTGATTACGATCTGCTCGCCCCGTTTGATCCGGACAGACCCGATCTGCCCTCAGATGTCTGCGAGCAGGTTGAGATAGATATAAAGTATGAGGGTTACCTCAAGAGACAGCAGCAGCAGATTTCCGAGATGAAGCGCCTCGAAGTGCAGAGAATACCCGAAGATATTGATTATTCTCAGATAACGGGACTGCGCCTTGAAGCGATAGAAAAGCTCGGAGCAACCAGGCCGGAGACAGTGGGCCAGGCGTCAAGAATTTCGGGCGTCTCCCCTGCCGATATAAATGTTTTGATAATATGGCTTGAAAGGAGCAGACGAAATGAGATTTAACGCGGAACTATTTCTTCAGAATGCGGCGAAGCTGCAGAAAGAAATCACCGAAAAGCAGATTGAAAGATTCGATAAACTCGCGGGTATGCTGATTGACAAAAACAAGGTGCTGAACTTAACCGCAATCACCGATCCCGACGGAATCGCGGTCAAGCATTTTGCAGACAGCGTCAGCGTGACTGCCGCCGCCGATATAAAAGCGGGCATAAAAGTCATCGATATCGGCACGGGCGCGGGCTTTCCGGGAATTCCCCTTCTTATCATGAGCCCCGATATAAACCTCACCCTGCTTGATTCAACCAATAAAAAGCTCAACTATGTCAATGATGCGGTCAACGCCCTCGGTCTCAAAGCAAGAGTAGTTCACGGCAGAGCCGAAGAAATCGCGGCAAAGCACTCCGAGAGAGAGCAGTATGATTATGCAGTCTCCCGCGCAGTCGCCTCGCTCGGCACTCTCTGCGAATACTGCCTGCCATTCGTCAAGGTCGGCGGAAAGTTTATAGCGATGAAGAGCGAAAAGACAGAGGAAGAGGTCACCGCGGCGGCAAACGCAATCAAAACCCTCGGCGGAGAGCTCGAGCTCATCAAGGATATCGAGCTGACAGACGGCGCGACCAGAAAGCTGGTTATAATCAAAAAAGTCGCTCCGACTCCCGCAAAATACCCGAGACCGTTTGCTCAGATTGCAAAACAGCCTCTTTGATAAATATGTTTCACGTGGAACACTCCTGCGGGGGTGTTCCTTATTTTTATAAAAATATACTTTTATTTTACTTTTTCTTATGTTATAATCGGTGCAGTAACCTATCAGGGGGTATAAAAATGACAAAAATCGTGGCAGTCGCAAATCAGAAGGGCGGAGTCGGAAAAACGACGACCGCCGTCAATCTCGCCGCCGCTCTCGGAGCGAAGGGCAAAAAAGTCCTGCTCGTTGACTCGGATCCGCAGGGAAATTCGACCAGCGGCTACGGAATAAACAAGAGAGAGGTCGAAAAAACCTCTTATGATATCTTAATCGGCAACTGCGCCGCAAAGGATGCCGTAATCGAGACGAAATTCAAAGGCGTATCCGTGATTCCTTCGGGAATGGACCTCGCCGGCGCGGAAATCGAGCTCGCGGAGATTGAAAAGCGCGAGAGCCGTCTCAAAAACGCGCTTGTGCTTATAGGAGGGGAGTATGATTTCATAATTATTGACTGTCCCCCTTCGCTCGGTCTGATTACCCTCAACTGCCTGTGCGCATCGCAGACCGTGCTTGTACCTATTCAGTGCGAATTCTATGCTCTCGAAGGACTGTCACAGCTTATTTCGACCATCCGCACGGTCAAGAGAGTGTATAATCCCTATATCGATATCGAGGGAATTCTGCTGACCATGTATGATTCGCGCCTGAATCTGACCCAGCAGGTTGTCGATGAGGTCAAGAAATGCTTCCCCAAAAAGGTCTATTCGACCTTTATTCCCCGCAACGTCCGCCTATCGGAGGCGCCGAGCTTCGGCGAGCCGGTAATGTATTACGATAAATCCTCAAAGGGCGCGAAAGCTTATGAAAAGCTCGCCGAGGAATTTCTGAAGAGCAACAGATAAGGAGAATTGATATGGCAGCTAAAAAAGGCGGTCTCGGCAGGGGACTTGAAGAATTATTCGGCGACAATTCCGCCCAGAGCGCGGACAATGCTTCGGCGGTAACGCTCAAATTATCCGAAATCAAACCAAACAAAGCGCAGGCGAGGAAAGATTTTGATGAAGACGCAATTTCCGAGCTTGCCGATTCAATAGCTCAGCACGGCGTGCTTCAGCCGCTGCTCGTGCGCCCGCTCGTAAACGGCGGATATCAGCTTATCGCGGGCGAGAGACGCTTCAGGGCCGCGAGGACGGCGGGGCTGACCGAGGTTCCCGTAATCATCAAAGCGCTGACCGATGAGGAAGCGGCAGTTATCACGCTTATCGAGAATCTGCAGAGAGAAAACCTCAATCCGGTCGAAGAGGCATACGGCTATGAGGAGCTTATAAAGAAATACGGACTGACTCAGGAGGAAGCGGCTCAGAAGGTCGGTAAATCCAGAGTTTCGGTCACAAATGCGCTCAGAATCATAAAATTACCCAAAAAAGTGGTGGAAATGGTCCGCGACGGCCGTCTCTCGGCAGGCCACGCGAAAGCGATTGCCGGCATAGAGGGCGATAAGAATATAATCGCCGCCGCTGAAATCATAGCAGAAAAGGGGCTTTCGGTCAGAGAGGCCGAAAAACTCGCCAAAAACTTCGGAAAAGAAAAGAAGCAGGCCCCCGAAAAGCCCGCCTCAAAGCGCATTGCCTATTTTGATGAGGTCGAACTGGCATTATCAAGTGCTCTCGGTCGTAAGGCCAGAGTCATTACAAAAGGTAAAAAGGAATCGGGAACTCTCGAGATAGCATTCAACAGCAAAGAGGATCTCGGCGCGATAGCAAAGGCGCTTTCCGCTCTGGAGGATTAAAAATTGAAGAAAAAGAATACTGCGGCGGCAATCTGTCTTGCGCTCGCGATTCTGACCGTAATTGCGGTTATTGTTTCGGTCACTCTTCACCGTTCGGTGCCGACTTTTACGGCTCCCGATTCACAGGCGGCCACCTCCGCTCAGAACAAAACTCTTTCCTCGTCGGTGAATACCGATAAACTCGCTCAACAGCTCTCAAACATCACGCGGCGCGAAATCACCGCCGATTTTCTTGAAAATCTTGATAAAGAGCAGCTGAAATCACTGAAAACCGCTGCCGAAGAGGGGAATTATACCGATTCGCTGTGGCACGAGCTGACCGGATATACGCTGAATTCGCTGATTGACAGATATGTCACGCTCGAGAGCAAAGACCTAGGAAATAACGGCAAAGATGAATTCACTCTCGGCTTTACGGGCGATATAAACTTTACCGAAACCGGCTATGTGATGACTCATGCGAAGAATATGCCGAACGGCGTGCTCGACTGCATTGACGAAACTTTTCAGGAAGAGATGCGCGCGGCGGATATACTGCTCGTGAATAACGAATTTCCCTATACAAACCGCGGCGCACCGACTCCCGGCAAAAAATACACGTTTCACGCGAATCCCGAATATGTCAAATATATGGTTGAGCTCGGAGTGGATCTCGTTTCTCTCGCAAATAATCATGCGAGCGACTACGGCCCCGAATCTTTTGAGGATACGCTCACGACGCTTAAAAACGCCGGCATTCCCTGGGTCGGCGCGGGTATGAATTATGAGGAGGCCTCGCGCCCCGCTACGTTCATCATAAACGGCTACAAGGTCGGCTATCTCGCCTGCTGCGGAGTTGAATCGCCCATCAAAACACCCGTCGCGACCGAAGAATCATACGGAATTCTCGGTTCATACGATAACGGCAAAGGAATGGAGGAGGCAATCCGCAAAGCAAAAACGACCTGCGACTATGTAATCGCATATCCGCACTGGGGAATTGAAAGCACAACATCGCTCACAAACGCACAGCTTGCAAACAGCAAAAAGTGGATTGACGCGGGAGCAGACGCAGTAGTCGGAGGGCATCCGCATATTTTACAGGGATTCGAATTCTACAGGGGAGTTCCCGTTATATATTCGCTCGGAAATTTCTGGTTCAATACCAGATATCAGCCGACAGGCCTTCTCAAGCTGATTATCGGTAAAGACGGAATGAAAACCGTTTTT
>JAFZOE010000025.1 GCA_017552845.1 Clostridia bacterium | reverse complement strand
TATGTTGATTTCTACACTCCCATCAAGTGGAAGAGCGCAAAGGGCAACGAGTTCATGATGAGCCCCAACCTCGTTCTCAGAGGCGGCCACTGGTGCCCGCAGGAATTCCCGACCGACTGCGAAGGCAAGAAGTTCTATTGGGAATATGATGCGGAAGCTGCAAGAAACCCGTTCTTTGCTCAGGTCTGGTATCCTCTTCATGACAAGAGCGAAAACAATGTTTATACAGAGGCCATTTTCAAGGGCTTCGAAGGCTTCAAAGACTGATACAGATAAAAAAGGCAGAGCTTGTCTCTGCCTTTCTAAATGGTATATGACTATGGTATTTAATTCAAGGAAAATCAAATCCGCTCTCTGCCTCCTTGCTGTGATTGCCGTTTTGCTGACTTCCTGCGGAAAGGGCGGCAAGAAGGATAATACCCTCAGAATTGCCGCGGGAGAAATCACAGGCAACTTCAATCCTTTTTATGCGGTTTCCGAGGGCGACAAAGCCGTGAATTCTCAAGTTTTCAGGACCATTCAGAGAACCGGCAAAAACAATAAACTGATAAACTCCGTCGGCAGTATTTCTTATGAATACTCAGGCGATAGCAAAACGAAATATACGGTTACAATAAGAGACGACCTTAAGTTTTCGGACGGCAGGGGAGTCACTATTGATGATGTTATATTCTTCTATTATTTCTGCGCCGATGCGAGCTATGACGGCGTTTACAGCGATTTTTATCTCAATGACATAGAGGGTATCAAGGAATACTACTATGACGACACTGCCTGGAAATCAAAGCTTGCGGAATTCGAAGATAAAGCCGATAAGGAGAAGCAGATAAAGAAATACATTGAGAAGAATTATAAGGACGGCGCCGATGTCACAGAAATCAAGGGTATACGCCGCGTTGATGACTATACCTGCACCGTCACATTCAATTCACGCAATATCAATGCCGTCTCAGCGCTCAATGCCGTTATTGTCTCCAAGGCGTTTTATACCGCCGAATACGTCAAGGGCTCAGCTTCCGTAATCAAGAACTTCACGACCATGTCGATGGGCTGCGGTCCTTATTTCGTTTCGAATTACAATGCCGATTCCCATAAGACAGAGCTGAAATACAATACCGGATATTCGGGTGATACTCCCGACTTCACAAGGCTTGAATATATTGATATATCCGGTTCGAAGACCGACGCCACCGATTATATACTAAAAGGCAAGGCGGATATCATTGAAACTACTGCCTCCGCGGCCGCTGTGAATAAGCTCAACGGTTCATCCGCAAAGTATTTCATCACAAATGACAATTCATATACTTCGCTCTTCATAAACACCCGCACGGTTGAAAACGACGCTGTCCGCAAGCAGCTTATGAAAGCCTGCTCCGATTACACTTATCTCGACAAGACCTACGGCTCGTATTATACAAAGGTTTATATGCCGCTGAGTGTGCGTTTTGAAGAATATCCTGCTGCCAGCAATCCATATTACAGCGGAGACACAATATCGGCGCTTCTGACAAAAGAAGTCAGTAAAATCAATATTTACTGCATTTCGGGCGAGTATTCCGAAGAGAAAATTCTTGCAGATAATATGGCAGAAAAGCTGAATTCTCTCGGTATAAAAGCAAAAGTGGTTCTCAGCGATTATGCCAAGCTTACAAAGGACGCTGCGGCGGGAAAAGCAGATATGTGGATACTTAATGTGCCGGACGGCGCCACATGCGATAAATATGATTACTATCATTCAGGCGGCAGATTCAATCTCACCGGTCTGTCGGATGCCGCAATAGATACCTTGACCGAAAGAATCCGCTCCTCAACCGGTTTTACTGAAAAGAAAGGCATGACAGTAGGTCTGCTCAATGCAATTATGGAGAAAGCGATCGAAATGCCTGTTTATCAGAAGCAGATTATCACTGCCTATTCCACCGAAACAATCTCGCCCGGATCGATAGATTCCGTTTCCGATTATGACGGATACGCTTACGCAATAACAGAATTAAAAGCGGCTGAATAAAACACAGTCCCGCAGGAAATCAACCTGCGGGACTTTTCATATATGCTGTTTTATTTACCCTCGCTCAATGCGTAGAGTGAAGCAGTATCGCAGGATTTGGTTGCCACATACCAGCTGTGACCGATTCTGACAACCGTAATCTCAACACCCTCGAGCTTGAGTTCGCCGTTGACAAACACATTGACTTTTACTGCTTTCGCCTCTGCGATTTCCGCATCGATTCCGTATTCGCCGATATCGGGGATATCTGCGTTCTCGGCAGAAACGGCTTCGGTCTTGATTTCATAATCATCGCCGAATAATTCCTGATATTTTCCTTTGACGGCTTCCTTCGTCTGAACTCCGGTATTCTTGTCGAATTCATCTTCGCAGCCCGTCAGGCTTTCTGCATATTTTGAAAGGTTTGCTTCAAATGCCGTGAAGAAAGCTTCGTCGTCGAAATACTCATCTTCAAAGACTTCTTTTCTGACCTTTTTGAGTTCGGTTATATAGCTTCTGAATATAGCATCATAATTGTCGAATCCGTTGTTCGCTTTGACAAGTTCAAGGAATGTATCATACATTCTGTCTGTAACCTTGCCCTGAAGCGAGCCGTCATCATTGAGAGTTTTTTCGCCTTTTAGCTCTTTGTCATTAAGGC
>JAFZOE010000238.1 GCA_017552845.1 Clostridia bacterium | reverse complement strand
GATGACATTCTCGATATCACCGGTGATGAAGAAATACTAGGCAAGCCGGTAGGAAGTGATGAGGAGAGCGGAAAGTCCACTTATGTTTCAATTCTCGGAGTAGATGAAGCTAAGAAGTCGGCTAAGGAAATTACCGCAGAGGCTGTTAAATCTCTCGCCGTATTCGGAGAGGAAGCATGGTTTCTTGAGGAACTTGCGGCAAAACTTCTTTACAGGGAAAAATAAACAATGGAATCCGAAAAATACAGATTACTCAGTGACATTCATTCTCCATCCGATCTGAAAAAGATTGATGACAGGGATCTGGATGAATTATGCACTGAGATAAGGAATAAACTAATTGAGACCGTTTCGTCCAACGGAGGGCATCTTGCTTCAAATCTCGGAACGGTTGAACTGACGGTTGCGCTGCATAAAACATTTAACGCACCGGACGATACCATTATCTGGGATGTCGGCCATCAGGCATATACTCATAAACTGCTGACCGGAAGGTTTGATTCATTTGATACTCTGCGCAAAGAAGGCGGTCTGTCAGGCTTTGTCAGACCTGATGAGAGTATATATGATTCTTTTTACGAGGGACATGCAGGAACATCTGTTTCTCAGGCATCCGGAGTTGCCGTTGCCAATAAACTCAAAGGCAATTCCGATTATGCGGTTGCCGTTATCGGTGACGGTTCTTTCGGCAACGGTATGGTTTATGAGGCTCTGAATTCTCCTTCAAATAAAGGATGCAGGCTGATTGTTATTCTCAATGATAATGAGATGTCTATTAATGAAAATGTCGGCACTGTAGCCCGCCATCTTGCCCAGATCAGAGCCAAGCCCGAATATTATAGATTTAAGGCAAAAACCGAGAAGGCACTCAATTATATTCCTTTTATCGGGAAATACCTTTCCGCTTTTCTTTTTAAGGTCAAAACGGAACTGAAATCTTTGATTTATAAATCATCATTCTTCGAGGATTTCGGATTCAGATATATTGGCCCGATAGATGGTCACGATATATCCACTCTCTGCGAGGCAATGAATTCTGCCAAAATGGTAAACGGCCCGGTTCTTCTTCATGTCAACACCGTCAAGGGCAGAGGTTATGATTTTGCAGAGAATTCACCTGAGATATTTCACGGCATTTCCGAATTCAATGTTGATACAGGCATAGCAGATTCTCACGGGACCGATTATTCTCATGAATTCTGTAAATGCCTTGAAGAATTTGCCGAAAAGGATAAAAGAATCTGTGCCGTAACGGCTGCAATGTCTATCGGCACCGGACTCGATGAATTCTTCAAAAAATTTCCGAAACGTTCTTTTGATGTAGGTATTGCCGAAGAGCATGCGTTGACATTTTGCTCAGGGCTTGCAGAAAACGGTATGATACCTGTGTTTGCGGTTTACTCCACATTTTTCCAGAGATGTATCGATCAGCTTATTCATGACGGAGCTTTGCAGAGACGTAAAATGATTATTGCTGTTGACAGAGCTGGATTTGTCGGCGAGGACGGAGAAACGCATCAGGGAATGTTTGATGTTCCGCTCTTGCAGTCAATTCCCAATCTTACCGTTTATTCTCCCGCATCCTATAATGAGTTGTCAAACTGTTTATACAGGGCACTATATAAAGACAGCAATGTAGTCGTTATCCGTTATCCTCGGGGCAGACTGCCCGAATCTCAGCTTGATTATGAGTTTTCCGGTGATTCTGTAACAATCGGCAACACCGAGGCTGATACTGCAATTGTTACTTACGGCAGATTGTTCTTTGAAGCGCTTGAAGCCAAGCAGATACTTGCCGATAAGGGGATTGATATTAGAATTATAAAACTCCTCAGTATTAAGCCTATAAACAATGAAGCTCTTTCTTCGGCTTATGATAGTAAAAATGTTGTTTTCTTTGAAGAGGGAGTTAAAACCGGCGGAACAGGCGAAGTTTTTGGCTCACAGCTGATCGAAAACGGTTTCAAAGGCAGATTCATTCTTCACGCAGTTGAAAACGGTTTTGTTCCCCATGCTAGCGTTAATTCACTTTTGAAAAAGTATAAATTTGACAGTGAATCCATGGCTGAATTAATAATTAAGGAGTTCAATGATGAGCGATAAACTCCGGCTCGATACTGCGGTCTTTGAACGCGGATTCGCCGAATCCAGAGAAAAAGCGAAGGCTCTTATAATGTCCGGCAATGTGTATGTAAATGATAAAAAGGAACTTAAAGGCGGAGCCCAGATTAAACCGGATGATGTCATCGAAGTCAGAGGCGGCGGAATGGCATATGTCAGTCGCGGCGGTCTTAAGCTTGAAAAGGCAATGAAGACTTTTCCAATCAGTCTTAATGACTGCGTCTGCATGGATATCGGTGCATCAACCGGCGGTTTCACTGATTGTATGCTTCAGAACGGTGCTGTTAAAGTATATTCCATAGATGTTGGTTACGGTCAGCTTGCCTGGAAACTCAGGACAGATCCTCGTGTAGTAAATCTTGAACGAACCAATTTCAGATATGTTACCAAAGAGCAGATTCCTGAGCCGATTGATTTTGCAAGTGTTGATGTTTCTTTTATTTCTCTCAAAAAAATACTGCCAGTAATGAGAGATCTGCTTAAAGACAACGGCAAAGCAGTTTGTCTTATTAAGCCGCAGTTTGAAGCGGGAAGAGAAAATATCGGCAAAAAGGGAGTAGTCAAAGACATAAACGTTCATATTTCTGTTATTGAAGATATATCTGCTTTTGCGGTTGAAAGCGGATTTGATTTGCTCGGAGCCGATTATTCTCCGGTAAAAGGCCCGGAAGGAAATATTGAATATTTGATGTTTATTATGAAATCAGATACGCCATCTTTTTTTGAAGGCTTTTCTGCACGTGAACTTGCCGAAAGATCTCATATTGCTCTTGATAAATGAGGTGATTAAATGAAAGTAACGATTATTCCCAATCTTACAAGAGTCAAGGCAAAAGATATAACTGCCGAAATCTGCTCTGTTCTCCATTCAATGGGGGCCGAATGTTACACATCGGAAGAGTTGAAAAATGAAAATATATCGGAATACCTGAATTACGGCGAATCCGATGATATAATCTCCGCATCCGATGCGGTTATAGCAGTCGGCGGCGACGGAGCAATCATTCATGCGGCAAAAGAGGCTGTAAAGCATTCAAAGCCTATTCTCGGTATCAACGCCGGAAGGCTAGCTTATATGGCAGGGCTTGAAAATAACGAGCTCGATAAACTTAACTGCCTTATTGAAGGTAAATATACAATTGACAAAAGGCTTATGCTTAAAACGACAGTTTATACCGCTGACGAAAAGGTCTGCGACTTTGCTTTGAATGATTGTTATGTAACCAATAACCACAAGCAGAGAATGTCAAATGTTCATATTTATCTC
>JAFZOE010000237.1 GCA_017552845.1 Clostridia bacterium | reverse complement strand
GGCATCTGTTATTCGCAAACGCCGCTCTGAATTCGGGATAGCATCCGCATTTGAGGCAGGTGCCGTCCGCGAGAAACGGGCAGGCCGAGCAGACGCTCAGGCGCCCTTCATAGATTTCACTCTGCGCTCTCTCTGAATCGGAGAGCTTTTCAATCCGCCTCTTTATATCCTCAAGCACATCGCCGCGCCCGCTCTGAAGCAGCAGGCATCTGCGGCAGACTCTCTCCTCATTCATCTCTTGATGATGAATTTCACAACAGAGCAGGCGGGGATTTCGGCGGTGAAGCCGTCGGCCGTCTTGCTGAAGTTTTCGAATTTGACGGTCTTGACCGCGTCCTTATTCTCAAATGAATTATAAGCGTCAATCGCGCCGGTGAGAATCTCGGCCTCGATTTCCTTTACTTCGCTGTCTGCAATCTGGCATTTGATTTCGGCGGAAGAATCCGCGCTTGTATTCGCTATAGTTGAATAAATCACGCCGTTTTCATCCATTGAAGCGCTCTCGACAAGCCCGGGAAGCTTATCCTCATCCGTGCCGACCTCGCCGCCGGTCAGGAATGAGCCGAGCAGGGTATTCTGCTGATGGTCCTTAAACATTCTGAATACATAATAGGTCGGCGTGAGGACCATATCCGCGCCGTCCGTCAGCGCTACAGACTGAAGAACGTTTATCGTCTGCGCGATATTGCACATTCTGATTCTGTCGGAATGCTTATTGAAAATATTGAGGCTGAGCGCGGCGACTATCGCATCGCGCATTGTATTCTGCTGATAGAGGAAGCCGGGATTTGTGCCGGGCTCGACATCGTGCCAGGTGCCCCATTCGTCAATTACAAGCTGGACCCTCTTTGAAGGATCGTGCCTGTTCATTATCTCAAGATGGCGGCGGATAATCTCATCTATATGATACGCCTTGCGCAGAGTTTTATAGTATTCATCCTGAGAGAATTCCGTGGCACTGCCCTTATGACCCCAGTCGTGGGTCACGGTATAGTAGTGAAGGGCGAGGCCGTCCATATGTCTGCCCGCGCGCTTCATAACCGTATCCGTCCAGTTATAATCCTCGGCATTCGGGCCGCAGGCAACTTTGTAAATGCGGTTGTTTTCCCAGTCATACTGGCGCACATAGGTCTGATAGCGTCTGTATTCATCGGCGTAATAGGTCGGATCCATATTGCCGCCGCAGCCCCAGTTTTCGTTGCCGACGCCGAAGTATTTCACTCTCCAGGGTTTATCCCTGCCGTTTTCCCTTCTGAGATTTGCCATGGGCGATTCGCCCACGAAGGTCATATACTCAACCCATTCGCTCATTTCCCTGACAGTGCCGCTGCCGACATTGCCGGTGATATACACATCGCAGCCGAGCTGCTCGCAGAGCTCGAAGAATTCGTGAGTTCCGAAGCTGTTATCCTCGATGACTCCGCCCCAGTGGGTATTTATCATCTTTTTTCTCTTTGAGGGGTCGCCTATGCCGTCCATCCAGTGATATTCATCGGCAAAGCAGCCGCCGGGCCACCTGAGAACGGGCAGACCCATCTCTTTTAGAGCATTGACCACATCAATCCTCATTCCGTTTACATTGGGGATGTCTGAATCCTTACCTACGAACAAACCCTCGTAAATGCATCTGCCGAGGTGCTCGGAAAAATTGCCGTAAATATCCTTGCTTATTGTCGATTTCTTTTCGTTGGGATTGATGAGATACTTTTCCATAATTTCCTCCGGACGGCTTTTTTGACCTGCCAAAGATAACAGCAGGGCAAAAATAAGCATAATAATCGATTATCCGTGTTATTATAACATAATATTTTAAATAAATAAACAGGAATTAAAAATTTTTTTATTTTTTTTCGCGCGCGGAATTTCCTCTCTCCTTTTCTGAACTTATCTTATCTCTCCTTTACTTATCTCCCCTGTGGATCCATAGGGATTTTGGGCGGGTTTTGTGTAATTGTGAATAAAAAAGTGAAAAACCCTCAAAAAAACACCCCCTGAAACAACAAAAAAACGCAGCATAATCATGCTGCGCAATTTTGCGGTTTTTTACTTTTTGAGATAGGCGGAGGAGACAGGAAAATCGAAATATGTATCCGGATAAGGCTCATCGGCGAGCATGAAATGCCACCATTCGCATCCGAGCGGAGCAAAGCCGTTTCTGACCATAACCTGCTGAAGCATCATCCTGTTGTTATACTGCTCGGGGGTGATGTCCCTGAAATCCGGGTGGGAGATTTCGCCGAAGAAATCGAACGGGCTGCCCATATCGAGCTCTTTCCCGCTCTTCATATCGAGCAGGGTCAGATCGACCGCACTGCCGCGACTGTGGCTCGACTGCTTCGCGATATAGCCTTTTTCAAAAAGCTCGGTTTTGGCGAGGCCGGGATAAAAATACGGCTTCATGCGGATATCGGTATCCTCAATTCCCCAGAG
>JAFZOE010000236.1 GCA_017552845.1 Clostridia bacterium | reverse complement strand
CTCTTTGAGATCTTCTGCGTTGAGTTCAACGTCGAACTTAACGCCCTTCTTCTCTTTCATCTCGTCGATGAGCTTCTCGAAATATTTCTTGCCGACTTCCATAACGACGTCGGAGAACATCTGGATGAATCTTCTGTAGGAGTCATAAACGAATCTCTCGAAAGCGGGATCCGGGTTGCCTGCGATCATAGCGGCAACAACTTCGTCATTAAGGCCGAGGTTGAGGATGGTATCCATCATACCGGGCATGGATGCGCGCGCGCCGGAACGGACGGAAACGAGGAGAGGATTGGTCTTGGAGCCGAACTCTTTGCCGTTCTTCTCTTCCATCTTCTTGACGCCTTCCATAGCCTGAGCCATGATTTCGTCATTGATCTTTCTGCCGTCTTCATAATACTGAGTGCAAGCTTCGGTGGTGATGGTGAAACCATAGGGAACGGGGAGACCGATTTCGGTCATTTCCGCGAGGTTAGCGCCTTTGCCGCCGAGAAGATTGCGCATGGACATGTTGCCTTCGTCGAACATGTAAACCCATTTGTTTGCCATATTTTTTCCTCCAAAAAATTGAAATTTTGCAAAATTTAATTTTTGACCGTAAAAAATTATAACAGAGTTAATATTAAAAGTAAAGAGAATTTTATCATAACTGTTTTTCTTTTATCGGGATGTTTTTGGTAAGAATAACGAAACGAATTGACATATTATCTTGAAGGGCGGAGGGGATTATGCTATACTGCAGATATAAAAACCGACGGAGTGAAGCGTAAATGATACAGAGGTTAAAGGTTTTCATAAGCATACTGCTGTGTATCCTGACGGGCGGCAACGCGCTCGGCGGACTGACAAATTTCTTGAAGGCGGGAAATGTTGATATGATTGAAAATTCTCACACAAAATCCTTCGCGACAGAGTTCACGGAGCTCGTGCCCTATGCGAACAACGATAAGGACAGACTCAGCTGGCAGGAGGGCATGGTTACCGGCAACGGCGAAAACGGCGCGGTTACCTCCGGCTCGCCCTACGGCGACACGCTGATTTATCAGAATATTCATTTCCTTATGCCGTCAAACGATCCGCGGTATACGCCCGACGAAGTCACTGCCGAGCTCGAGGAGGCGAGGCAGGCGGTCATAAACCATGACGACAGCTGGAATATTCACGGCAGAAACGCCTCGTATTTTTACGCGTTCCATCCCGGCCCGGTGCTCAGATTCAATATGGATAAGCGCCTGTATCATAACTATATCCGCTGGATGGATTTTGAGACCGCGGAGGTCGGCGTCAGATACACCGATATCCTCGGCACCTGGGAGAGAACGACATTTTCATCGAGAGAGGATAACGTCACAATCACCAGAATCTCGCAGTCCTCGCTCGGCGCAAAAATCAACCTGACTCTCTCTCTTGACGACTGCTGGTCCCTGCGAGGTTTCGGCGGCGGAGACGAGAAGAATATGCGCTATAAAAAGCTCGTTGACAAAAATGCTGACTACATAGCCCAGATTGCGCATTATCCCGCATACGAAAACAGCGAGCTTAAAGACGGCGGATACTGCGGGCTGATAAAGGTCGTTGCCGAGGGCGGCAAAAAGGAGAGAATTGTCCTCGATTCGACCAACGATTCAGAAAACGTCGCGAAAGAGCAGAATCCCGCGATAAAAATCACCGGCGCCACTGCCGTTTATCTTATTGCGAAATCCGACCGCACCTTCGATATGGGCAGATTCGAAGATTTCAGAGTTGCGGAGAACTACGCCCTGCTCGACGAGCTTCGCGAATACACCTCATCCGTTGCCGCAAAATATACGGCGGACGGGAAATTCAATTATAATAAGGCGCTCGCGCCCCATGCTCAGAAGCAGTCCGCGCTTTTCAATACGGTTAAAATCGACCTCGGCGATGAGGAGCATGAGAAGGTTGCAAACGAGCATCTTATCCGCCTTCAGCAGAAGAGCGAAACGCTTATCCCGGCGCTGGTCGAGAGAGCTTACAATCAGGGCAGATATGTCCAGATATGCTGCGCCGGCACCTCGTTCCCGCGCCTTTACGGCATGTGGACCGGCGAATGGAATCCCGGCTGGAGAGGCATTTACACGATGGATGCGAATGTCAATCTGCAGTCCTCGGGAATGAATACGGGCAACATGTCCGCGGCGGGCGAGAGCTATATTAAATTTGTTCTCAAACAGATTCCCGACTGGGAGGAAAACGCCGCCAAGACCTACGGCATGACAGACGCGATTCAGGTGCCCGTCAATACCGACGGCGACCGCGCGATGATGGTTGAATACAATCAGTGGTATCCGTTTGAATACTGGAACGCCGGCGCGAGCTGGATGCTGCTGCCGATATTCGAGTATTGGCAGTGCTACGGCAACAAGACGATAGAATACAACGGCGAAAATCTCGATCTCGAGAAGGATATCCTCCTTCCGCTCCTGACAAAGCAGGCGAATTTCTGGGAGCAGCTCTGCACCCCCGAATATTACACCGATGCGGAAGGCAACGCCCGCTATGAGGCAGGCAAAACGGCGCTCGCAGAAGGAGAGAAATATCTGATTATCCCCTCATATTCGCCCGAAAACGCCCCTCTCGGCTACAATTCGCCGATTACGGCAAACGCGACCATGGATATCGCGGCGGCGAGAGACGGCCTGAGAATGACGGTCGAAATCGAAAAGGCCGTGAAATCCGAAGGGTATGAGGAGAGAATCGCAAAGTGGGAAGCGCTTGCGGAGCTTCTGCCCGATTACAAATTCGATGAGAGCGGAGCGCTCTGCGAATGGGCGATGAACGAATATAAAGAAAACAACAAGCACAGGCACATCAGCCATCTCTATGCCGCCTGGCCGGCGTTTGAGACGCAGACCGACGGGGCGCTGGCCGCCGCCTGCAATCAGGCGATAGAAAACAGAAACAGGGAAAACGAGGGCGAGGATGACACCGCCTCCCACGGCTGGGTTCACAAGGCGCTTGTCGCCGCGAGGCTCAAGAATCCCGTCTCCGCCTACCATTCGCTCTTTATGCTGATGGCGGATAATCTCTATTATACCTCGCTTATGACAGATCATTATACCCACGGCGGCTGGGGAGTTTTCTGCACCGATACATCAATCGGCACGGTCGGAGTTATAGACGAAATGCTCCTCTATTCAAATGACGGCGTAATCGAGGCCCTTCCCGCCCTTCCCGACGAATGGAGCGAGGGCAGCATAAGCGGCCTCAGGGCGAGGACAAACGCGGAAGTTTCGATAGAATGGAACGCTGAAACAGTAAAAATTACTGTCACAAGCGATAAGGCGCAGACAATCAGAGTCGGCGTTCACGGCGGAGAGTTTCAGAATATTGTATTCAATACCGGCGAAACGAAAGAACTTGAGTTTGCGAGATAAAAGCAACAGCGGGTTGCTTGATTTATCCGCATTACGGCGTTATGATATATTCAAGGAGGCAGCGATATGACTACAAAGGATGTTATTCTTGAACTCAGGACGAAAAGCGGGCTCTCTCAGGATGAGCTTGCGGAGAAATTATTTGTTACCCGCCAGGCGGTCTCGCGCTGGGAAACGGGTGAAACGGTGCCGAATACGGAGACGCTCAAGCTTCTCTCAAATCTTTTCGGCGTTTCGATAAACACCCTGCTCGGCTCCCCGCAGAAACTCAGATGCCAGTGTTGCGGAATGCCGCTCGACGATGAGATTATCGGCAGGAACAAAGACGGCTCGCTCAATGAGGAATACTGCAAATGGTGCTTTGCCGACGGCACATATACCTACAGCGATATGGATGAGCTCATCAAGGTCTGCATTCCCCATATGGTGAGCGAGGGCTTCACCGAGGAGCAGGCGCGCGAATATATGAAGCAGATGCTTCCGACTCTCGATTACTGGAAAAGATACGAGGAGCTCGGCGACGACGGCGAATTTGACAGATTCAAGGCGCAGCTGATTGAGGAAATCAACGCTCTCGGAATCGAGGGGATGCCGAAGGTTGAGTCGCTCAACGCGCTGGTCGGCAAATTCGTGAATCTCGAATACCCTCTTCCAAGCGGCATGAGCGCAAAATTCCTCGATGACGGCGTTACCTATCTCGGCACTCAGCTCGAGTGCGAATTCGGCGGAGACAGATGCTTCGGAGTGCTCGCGAATATGGATTTCATCCTCATCTGCACCTATGAGGCGGAAGGCAGGAATCCGGAGCTTGTGCTGTATAAAAAAAGATAAATTCATTTCGGGATTTGCTTGTCAAATCCCGATTTTATATTGTAATTATCCGCGATATATGATATATTAACGGCAAATGAAAAAAGCAGGTGACTATATGAATTTTACCGAGAATTTTATGCCTCTCTGGGGCCCGTATTCCAAGAAATACATGGGTATTTCAAAGATTATTCCCTCGCTCGCGGATGTCGGCGCGAGGTTTGATATCACGGTGCATCCGACCGTCTGGAACACCTCCGTTCCCGTGCCGAATGTCACGTTCCCCTCGGGTTATCATCTCTGGGAATGCGCGGGCGATTATTCATATTATTCCTACAGATACGAGCTTATGGGCAGGGATGATGTCTATGCCGATATTTCGTTTTCGAAGATGGCGGACGACGCATATCTTATGCGCTGCGAATTCGTCAACAATACCGGCCTTCATCAGAATCTGCTCCTCAATATCTTCGCCTCTCTCGAATTCCCGTTTTATGAATTCGTGAAGCTCGGCTCGCCTGAGAATGCGGTAATCGTCAACGCTAACGGCTATGTGAATTATGAATATGCGAGGCCCCGCCCCTGGGATACCGAGACACCCGACGGAATGTTCAAGGGCATGTTCCGCGACAAGGATTATTATCTCGGCTGCGGCCTCGGCGACAGATGCGAGGAATGGCATGTAAAACATCTTGAATTAAAGCCTTTCGGCTTCGACAAAGGCGACAGGGTTTCATATAAGCTCTCTGCGGGCGGAATTGAAAATCCCGTCCTTGCCCTGAGATACAGGACCGTCACCGACGGCGACGCTCAGTTTGAAGTGAACGGCAGGAAGATTACGCTCCCCGCCAGCGATTCGCTACGCATCGAATACCTTGATTTCATTGAGAATCCCGAATTTGTTTCGCTCGGCGGAGCGGGCGTTGAATTCGATTTCCTCGCGGTCATAAACAAAGGCGATGAAATCCGCATTTCAAAAGAGAAATACGGCTATGTGCCCGAAATCAAGAGCGAAAAAGCGGGCGAAGGAATGCGCTCGCGCGTCACCTATCCCTATGACGGCTGCTCGTTCTCGATATTGACTCATAATAAGAATACCCGCCAGCGCACTCTCGCAAGCGGATGCCTTGAGGATGCGCTCGTCAACCGCCTCTCAAACGGCGACCCGACCTTCGACCGTCTGGCCGAGACCTTCTCGCGCTCTTTCAAAGACAAGCACAGCGACGAGGGCTTTTTCCACAACACTCTCATCAAGGCGATATTCATCGATCCGCATTCTACGAAGACCGAATTCGCGGTGATTTCCGCCGATGATTTTGAGCCGCTCACCTGCGCCGAATACGAAGAAATCTATAATTCAGCGCGTGAAAAGGCGGGCAATCCGCGTTATAATCCCGACGGCGAAAAATATGAACTCAGCACGCGCATCCTGCGCTCGACCCTGCTCACAAACGCGGTTTATCCCGTTTATCTCAGGGGCAGGAACGTCGTTCATCATACCCCCGGCAAGCGCTGGGATTCCTTCTATACCTGGGACAGCGGCCTTATCGGCACCGGCCTTCTCGAGGCCGATCCTCAGCTTACAAGATACGTGCTTGAAACCTATCTGAGCGACGATGACAATACAGACTTTGATTTCGTTCACCACGGCTCGCTCGTTCCCACGCAGTTTGAGGAATACTATGACCTTCTCAACAGAGCCGAAAACAGGGATGAGCTTAAATATATCTATCCGAAAATGCGCAGATATTATGAATTTCTGCGCGGCAGAAGAGGCTCGTCCACCTGCGCTAAATTCGGCAACGGCCTGCTGACCGTCTATGACTACTGGTATTCCTGCTCGGGCATGGATGACTATCCCGCCCAGGTTGAAATGATTAAAAACAAGGCCGAGCCGTATTCCTGCCCGTGCCTGCCGACCGCCCATATCATCAGGGCGGCGAAAATCCTGCGCGCGGCGGCCGAGTTTTACGGCTTTACCGATGATATCGCAGTTTATGATAAAGATATTGAAGAATCCGCTAACGCCCTCAACACCCTCGCCTGGGATGAGGAATCGGGCTATTACGGCTATACCATGTATGATAAAGATCCCGAAAAGCCCTATATCATGAAGACGGCGGACGGCGAAAACTGGAACAAGGGCTTCGACGGAATCTATCCGCTCTTTGCCGATGTCGTTCCCGCAGACAGGAAAGCGAAACTTCTCGCCCACATGAAAAACCCCGCGGAGCTCTGGACCGAAGCGGGTCTGAGCGCGGTTGATGTGAGCGCCTCATACTATTTTGACGACGGCTACTGGAACGGAAATGTGTGGATAAGCCACCCGTTCTTCTTCTGGAGAGCCCTGCTCGATATGGGCGAAACCGATTTCGCTTTTGAAATTGCAAACCGCGCACTCGATGTGTGGAAAGGCGAAACAGATTTCTCTTACAACACCTATGAATGTTTCGGCATCAAGACGAAGCGCGGCGGCTGGTTCCATAATTTCGGCGGCCTCTCCGCTCCGGTATGCACCTGGGCAAACGCTTATTACAGGCCCGGCACCGTCTCCTGCGGCTATGATGTCTGGACCGATTACCGCACTCTCGCCGATGACTCGGCAGAAGTGAAATTCAGCTATAACGGCAATAATGATAAATTCTCGCTTATCGTAACCCTCGACAGCGCCAAGGAATACAGAGCGACACTTGACGGAAAAGAAATACCGTATAAAAAGCGCACCGCCGGCGCTCTCGAATTCACTTTCGATGCTCCCGTAAAGAACGCTGTTCTCAAAGTCGAGGCGGTCTGATTCGTCAATTTGTCGATTAAACAGCGCCCTTTTTGTGCATAATTCAATGTTGAAGCAGTATTATCATTATGATATAATAAAATGCAATCATTTTGAAACGGAGGAATCGGTATGGCAAACTGCCCGAAATGCGGTTATCACCTCAAACTGACCGATTATAAACCGAACTGCCCCAAATGCGGTATAAATATAGTCTACTATAATATGGATGAGCGTCTCCAGGAGGAGGCGGATGTGGCCGAGCTCGACCATGTAAGAGTTCAGAAAAAAATCGACCGCCTCAAAGCGTCGTTTGTCGGCTCGCCCTATTCACTGGTCCGCCTCGCGCTCTCAATCCTGCCTATCGCAATGCTGATGCTCCCGCTCGCGAAGGTTACCTTCAGCGGCCCGTTCATCGAGCAGAAAACGACCAGTATCAACGCGGTCACGATAGTCAATACAATCTCCTCGCTGAATTTTGACAATCTTTTCAAGATGACCGGCTCGAAGCTGCTCGGCGCGGGATTCACCGGCTACGCCGTTTCGCTTATCGCAGTGCTCGTTTCGCTCGCAATGGTAGTCGTCAGCCTCATCGCCCTTATGGCGGCAAACGGCCCGAAGGGAAATATCAGAAATATCATCAATAATTCAATCGCAATCTGCGCTGCTGCCGTTTCAGCGGTATTCTTCGTGAAATTCGCATCCGGCATCGGCTCTGCGTTCCCCGAATTTTTCAGCGGCAAGCTTCAGTTCGGTGCATTCGCCTATATCGGCGCTCTGCTCCTGCTGCTCGCGATAAACATAATCATCACGATAAAGAAACCGCCCGTAAAATACAAGCAGTGCTACATCGGCGGAATTCCCTATGAGGAATATGAGCAGATGATTGCCGACGGCGTCTCGATGGAAGAAATCCACGCGAAGATGGATAAGATTCTCGCCGATAAAGAGAACGCCCGCCTCGCCGAAGAGAGAAAGAAAGCGATGGAAAAAGAGGCGAAAGAGCTTGAAGAGCTCGAGCGCAAAGCCGGCAAATTCCTTGAGAAAACAGAGGACAAGGCAGAGGAAGTAAAAGAGGAAGCCGGAGAAGCGGCAGATGAAATCAAGGAAGAAACCGAAGATAAAGAATAAAAGAAAAGCCGGTCAGCCGCGAAGTTGACCGGTCTGTTTTTTCGGTGTATAATAGGGCGGAAAAAAAACAGGGAAAGTGAAACAAATTATAAATGAAGAATAAAAAATCCGTAATCTGCGTTCTGCTCGCGGGAATTCTCTGGGGCATGATAACCGTATTTATCAAGCGCCTGTCGGCAAGCGGGCTCGACGCAATGAATATTTCACTGATAAGAATGGCGGTCGCCGCGCCGCTTTTCACCGTTTTCGCCCTCGCGAAAGACAGGCACTCGCTTAAAATAAGGCCGCGCGACATCCCGCTCTTTGTCGGCACGGGCATAATCAGCGTCGTGCTCTTCAACTGCTTCTATTTTTACACGATGATTCATTCGCAGGCGAGTATCGCCGTTGTCCTGCTCTATACCTCGCCCGTATTCATAATGCTGATGTCGGCGCTGTTTTTCAAAGAAAAAATCACGGCGGGAAAGACTGCCGCGCTGATTCTGACGGTTGCCGGCTGCGTGCTTGTGACGGGCCTTGCAGGCGGAGGATACAGGCTCACGCCGCTTATAATCATGACGGGCCTCGCCTCCGGTCTCTGCTACGGTCTCTATTCGATATTCGGCAGAGTCGCGCTCAGGAGATACAGTTCGATGACCGTTACCGAATATACGTTTATTTTCGGCCTGATCGGCTCGCTTTTCATCGGCAAACCGATGCAGACGGCCAATATAATCTCCGCGGAGCCGAAGCTGATTCTCTGGTGTCTCGGCATCGGAATTCTCTGCACCGTGCTGCCATATCTGCTCTATACGGAAGGGCTCAAGGGGCTTGATACGGGCAAGGCGGGAATCATCGCCGCGATAGAGCCGCTTGTCGGCGCCCTGCTCGGAATGACGGTTTACGGCGAGCCGCACACAGCGCTGAAAATTGCGGGTATTGTCCTGATTTTCGCGGCAATCATACTGCTTAATCTCCCCGCGAAAGCAAAAGAAAAAAGTGAAGAATAAAAAGCAAAACACGGCTTATTCAGCCGTGTTTTTTATGCTTAATTTATGATTAATTATATCTCACATACTTTATAGTAAAGCAGTGGGAGCGCAGGGCGTAGTTGATGACGTTGGTGCGGAAGTAGCTGCCGCTGCAGGTCTTGCCGCCGATGCTTATCTGGTCAACATAGCCTATCGCGTTGCTGTAGGAGCCGTCGTGGGAGATGATTTTTATCCAGGTGGACGGATCCTGATTGAGAATCTCGGAATTGCCCGAGAAGTTTCTGACGATATTGCGCATCTGGTCAACCGTGAATTCGACCGTGCTCACATCCACGCTCTCGGGGCTGACCGAGCCGCCGCGCAGATAGGGGATGTCGAGGCTCCATACGGATTTGCACGAGGTGGTCTTGCCCGCCATCGATGCGCAGTAAACCGTATTCGCGTAGCCGCCGTTGTAGCTGACGAAAATCGCGTGGGGCTGCTCATCCTCGGAAGTGATGTGAAGAATTGAGAATACGGCCTGCTCGACCTTTGTGCCCTTATAACTGAAATACGGGTCGAAGGACTGGTTTCTGTCCCAGCCGTTGCTCATACCGAAGGTATAGGCGGCAATTGCCTGCGCCTTGAGCGCTTCCATCGGCGAATTCGGGCCGATTTCGGGCTCGACGGTCCTGCACAGGAAGGCGACGAGCGTCATTCTTACTCCGCGCCTTGTGACTTCCGCGGGCGTATTCTTATCTACCATAAGGGTTGTTCCCTGATAGTAATGGGTGAGAATCTGGTTGCAGGTCCAGCCTTTTTCGGCATAGACTATGGCTCCGCGCTGGCTCATTCCGACTCCGTGGCCGTAGCCGTAAACCGTGAATACGAATTTGCCCTGCTGAGACGGTTTTGTCGAGGCTTCTGTGCTCTGCGCGGTTGTGGTGGTAGTTGTTGTGAGACGGGAGCGGCGGGTTGAAGTTTCGCTGCCGTCTTCCCCGCCGTCGCCGGTAGGCATCAGCGCGGAAATCACGGCTCTGACCGTGGTGGCGATTTTCGCCGCTTCGCTGGTCGCGTCCTTCGCTTTTGTTATGACTTCAACGGCTCCTGCGCCGTTGGTGG
>JAFZOE010000235.1 GCA_017552845.1 Clostridia bacterium | reverse complement strand
TTCTTCGGGGATGTTGTTCAAATTCTCGTTATCCAAACATATCGCCCCTTTCTTATGTGATAAATAAATGTCAATTTATTTTAATTTATAAAACTTAATGCAACCTTAATCCGTCTCTATTCTCTCCAGAATTTTCTGTCGAGCGAGCGGAACTGCACGGCCTGGGCTATATGCGAGGCTTCGATGTTTTCGCTGCCCTCGAGGTCTGCAATCGTGCGCGAAACGCGCAGCACCTTGTCATAGGCTCTCGCTGAGAGGTCTAGCTTGTCAAACACCTTCTCTAGCATCTTCATCGCCTCGGGAGTCGGGTTGCAGAATTTCTTGGTCATTGCCGAATCCATCTTCGCGTTGCACGAAATGCCCGTGCCTTTAAGGCGTTCCTGCTGGATTTTGCGCGCGGCGTTCACGCGCTTTTTTATATCCGCCGAGCATTCGCCGGGAGTCTTCGCCGAGAGTTTCTCGAAATCGACCGGCGGCACTTCGATATGAATATCTATCCTGTCGAGCATCGGTCCCGAAATCTTGGCGAGGTATCTCTTTGCCGCGCCCTCGGGGCAGGTGCATTTCCTTTTCGGATGCCCGTAATATCCGCAGGGGCAGGGGTTCATTGCGCAGACGACCATCGCCGAGCAGGGATAAGTTACCGAAGCGTTCACGCGCGAAATCGTGATTCTGTTATCCTCAATCGGCTGGCGGAGCACCTCCATCGACTGCCTTGAAAATTCGGGCAGCTCGTCGAGGAAAAGAACTCCGTTGTGAGCGAGCGAAATCTCGCCCGGCCTCGGTATCACGCCGCCTCCCGAAAGGCCCGCGGGCGATACGGTATGATGCGGCGAGCGGAAAGGCCGCTCTCTTATAAGTGAAATTCCTTCGGGCAGGGCGCCCGCAATGGAATAGATTTCGGTTGTCTTTATGCTCTCCTCAAAAGTCATATCGGGCAGAATTGACGGGAGACGCTTTGCGAGCATGCTCTTGCCCGAGCCGGGAGGGCCGACCATCAGGATATTGTGGCCTCCCGCGGCGGCGATTTCGAGAGCGTATCTCGCCTCCTGCTGACCCATGACATCCCTGAAATCGGGGACGGGCGGACGGTTCAGAAGCTCGGCGCTCTCATCGTAAACGGCTCTTTCAAGCTCGATTTCGCCTTTGAGATGCTGAATGACTTCCTTCACGGTCTCCACGCCGTAAACCTCGATTCCCCCGACCAACGAGCTCTCACGCGCATTCGCTTTGGGAACATAGACTCTCTCGAGCCCCTCTTTCTGAGCTCTGATTACCATCGGCAGGGCGCCGTTTACATGGCGCACAAGGCCGTCGAGCGAGAGCTCGCCGATGAAGGCAAATTTATCGGTATCGACTTTCAGCGACTGCCCCGCCTTGAGAAGGGCGATAAGAATGGGCAGATCGTAGAGCGGACCTTCCTTGCGGACATCCGCGGGCGAAAGATTTATGGTTATTCTGCTCTGCGGGAATTCATAGCCGCTGTTTTTCATCGCGGAGCGGACTCTGTTGCGCGATTCGCTTACCGCCGTATCCGGCAGGCCGACCAGATCAACGCGGGGAAGCCCTTGGCCGTAGTCAACCTCGACTCCGACCATGTAGCTGTCTATTCCGAAAAGCCCCATGCTGTTGATTCTGGCAAACATCGGTTACTCCCTGTGTTTCAATTCCGGTTTAATATAGATTTGTCATCCTGAGCGTAGCGAAGGATCTCAGTCAAAGCAAGAGCAAACTTGCGATTCTTCGGCATAAATGCCTCAGAATGACAGTATCATTTATACGTCGCTGTCTTTCAGCAGCGGCGCGTTTCTGTCCTTGTCGCTGAGGACGGGCTCAACCTCTCCCCAGTCAATGCCGATATCCGGATCGTCGTATCTTATGCTTCTGTCGTTTTCGGGGGAATAGAGCTCGTCGACCTTGTAGGATAATTCCACGTCGTCTGTCAGCGCGACAAAGCCGTGAAGGCAGCCCTTCGGAATATAAAGCATGAGCTTGTTCTCCGCCGAGAGCAGAACCTTGACGTGCTTCATATATGTCGGGGAATCCCTGCGGATATCGACCGCGACATCGAGAATTTCGCCGCGCGTGCAGGAGACGAGCTTCGCCTGGGCGGCGGGCGCCTTCTGGCAGTGAAGCCCTCTGAGCGTGCCTTTTTTTGCGGAATACGAGCGGTTATCCTGAACGAATACGGTGTCTATGCCGATTTCAGAGAATGTCTTAGTCGAATAATTCTCATAAAACCAGCCTCTTGAATCGCCGAACACCTTCGGTTCGATTATATATACTCCGTCAACTGCGGTTTCTTTTTTATTCATAAATAACTCCGTTTTCGGTGCCCCAGCGCGGTCTCTCGCCGGGCTTGTCGGATGAATAGAGAATCTTGCTCTCGGCAACAGCCATCAGATGCTGGCCGTAGCTCGAATTGCCGTATTTCTTCGCCGCGGCAATCAGCTTCTTCTTGGTTATCCATCTCATATTGTAGGCGATTTCCTCGGGGGCGGAAATCTGGATGCCCTGAAGCTTCTCAATCTGTCTTATGAAATTCGAGGCGTCGTTGAGCGAATCGACAGTTCCCGTATCAAGCCAGGCATAGCCCCTGCCGAGGAGCTTGACATCGAGGTCGCCCTTGTCGAGATAAATCTGATTTATATCTGAAATCTCAAGCTCGCCTCTCGCCGAGGGAGTCAGATTCTTGGCGTATTCGACAACTCTGTTATCATAGAAATACAGGCCCGTCACGGCGTAATTCGACTTGGGCTCCGCCGGCTTTTCGACTATCGAGACGGGCGTGCCGTTTTCATCGAATTCAACCACGCCGAACTGCTGCGGATTATCCACATAGTAGCCGAATATGGTCGCTCTGCCCTCGTTCTTCGCCGCCATTCTCAGCAGATGGCCGAGGCCGCTGCCGTAAAAGATATTGTCGCCGAGCACCATCGCAACGCTGTCGTCGCCGATAAAGCTCTCGCCGATGATGAACGCCTGGGCAAGGCCGTCGGGGCTGTCCTGAACCGCGTAATTGAGATTCAGGCCGAACTGCGAGCCGTTGCCGAGCAGCTCGAGGAATTTCGGCGTGTCGGTCGGGGTGGATATGATAAGTATATCCCTTATGCCCGCGAGCATAAGAGTTGAGAGCGGATAATAAATCATCGGTTTATCGTAAACGGGCAGAAGCTGTTTACTTGTGACAAGAGTAAGGGGATAAAGTCTTGTGCCTGAGCCGCCTGCAAGAATTATACCTTTCACGTTATCGCTTCCTTTACTTGATAATGATTGATTTTTATAAGTTTTTTCTGAAATGACGTCGCATATTTTTCATAACAGTTTCATAACGGGCTTTTGATACAGGTCCGCTGTGGTGAGAGATTGTGAATTCTCCAAAACCCTCAAACAAATTGATATATAAAATAACGCCAGACTTGTTTTTCTTCTTTAATCTCTTATTGCAATATATATTGGTATAACAAAACGCTTTTAAGGAAACAGAAGTGTCGGGATCATAAGTCCAGTTATAATCAATCTCCTGCATATATTCATCCGGCGTAGCATTGATTTGCAATATACCGTTAAATAACATGGCATCCGAATCGGTTACTCTTTCTCCGCAAAGCAGATAAACAAGAAATTCCCAGAGTTCATACTTCAATACATCTCTTGTGCTGACAGAGGACAGTCCGAAAACACCGACTCCCGTGCCAAGTTTGTCCATTTCGTCACAACTTGAATACACAGAATTTATAAACTCTGTCAACTGAGGATATAAATCCACAGAAACACTCTCCCACTATAATAATAGTTATTTTATAATATCATTTTTAATAAAAAAAGTCAATTACAGTGTTGTAACCGCCGATTTACTTGACAATTGCACTCTATAAATATATAATTTGTTTTACGGAAAGAGTGAGGAGTTAAAAATGCAGGAAGTTATATATAAAGAGATTAAAAAGATTACCGGATTCAATAATCCGGACAGCAGCTACAGCCCGATGTTTTCGACTATCGGCCTGTGCGTTTCGCCCAACAGAAACGGCGTGAGCAATCTCTGGCTGAGTTACAATTCCGCCACGAGAAGCATATTCAATGAGCTTATTTCCCTTCCCTATCCGCTGAATACCAGGGAATCGAGCGTCTACCGCCTGATTTTCGGATTCAACAAGGGCCGTCTCGCCTTCTGGAAAAACGACGGCTTCATGTTTGAATGCGAGGGAGTGGACGAGCTCAGGATGCTGACCTCCGTCTCATCGGGCACCGCCGATTTATGGAAGGAGGCGGACTCCGACGAGGAGTATCTGATTCTCCACGGCTATTCGCTCAATCAGGCTCCCGAGGATCCCGATTCCGTTGTCCCGTTCATCTTCGGCGTGCGCGCGATAAGCGGAACTATCGATACCTCCGACGGCTATAAAATCAGGGCCGGCGCAGACGGCAAAATCGCAATTGCCTGCGATTTTGAGGCGCTCAAGGCCACATCCAAATATGTCCGCAATATCCTTATGACCTCGCCCGCGTCGGTTGACGAGGCGGCGCTTCTCTGCCGCAGATGGCTCAGAAACAACTCGCGCTCCTTTGAATATGAAGCGAAGAACGAGGCCGAAATTAAGGATATCGCCCGTGCGGTCAAGGGCATGCTCTTCAACTATTCCAAGGCCCAGGGCTCGCTCGAAAACTGTGTGACGCCCTTCCCCTCGAGAGGGACGAAGGCATATACTTCAGTCTGGGACGTCTTTTTCGGCAATCTCGGCTACGGCCTGCTCGGCACCAACAACAGCAAGGATTTCATTAAGCAGATTGCCCGCAGATCAAGGGCGGACGGAAAAATTTCCGGCAAGCTCTGCTCGACCTTCGAGAGCAATGATTACCGCCTCTATCCGCTTTTCGGCAGGGCGATAATCAGAGAGATTGATTTTGATTTCGGCTTCGGCTGGGATGTTCTCCCCGCGCTCGAGGAGAATAACAAATGGTGGCTGACCGCGAGAATTTCCGACTGCGGCCTGATATTCGAGGAGATTGAAAAGCGCCCGGTCATCACTATCGCCGTCAACGCATTTTTCCTTGACCAGCTCAGGGCTACCGCCGAGCTCGCGACTATGCTCGGCCTCGAGGAAAAGGTTGAAAAATGGACCGAGGACGCCGCGCGCCTCGAAGAGAATATCATAAAGAATTTCTATGACAAAGAGAATAACGTTTTCAATACCGTCTATTTCAATATGGAAAATGCGACGCGTCTCGACGCTGACAATTCCGATGAGTTTGCGTCATTCATCCCCCTCTGGGCGGGAATAAACATCGGCGAAGAGAATGCGAAAAAGATGGTTGAAGAAATCGTGGTTCCCTTCGAAACGGTAAATCCCGAGCAGACCGCAATCAAGCTCGAGATTCTCAGAAAATACGGTTTCAGCGAGGAATACGACAGGACGAAGGCGGATTACATCAAATCCTGCTCCGCTCCCGGAATCTTCGACAACAGCCTCGCCTGCGCGCTTTATCTGCGTCTGATAAGCGAGGAAGTAGACATATAAAAATAAAGACAGCAAAAGGACTTGAGCGAATGCCCAAGTCCTTGATTTTTGCTTATTTAATCATATCGTGTTTCAGGATATAGTCCACCGTCTCGTCAACGGTCGTGAAAGCGAGAGCGACCGAGGTATCGGCGGCGCCGTAGTAAATCGCGATTCTGCCGGTATCGGCGTCCGTGAGCGCGGCACAGGGGAATACCACATTCGGAACATCGCCGACGGTCTCATATAATTCATGCGGCGCGAGCAGGAAGGAATCGGCTCTGTGAAGCACCTTTGAGGGATCGTCGATATCGAGAATCGCGGCGCCCATGCTGTAGGTGAAGCCGTTGCAGCTCGTGATAACTCCGTGATAGAATGCGAGCCAGCCGATATCCGTTTCAATCGGAGTCGGGCCCGCGCCGACCTTCGTCATCTCCCAGTTTCTGACCGGTCCCATGACGAATCTGTATTTGCCCCAGTATTTCAGGTCGGGACTGTGCTGGATGAAGATATCGCCGTAGGGGGTGTGGCCTCTGTCGCAGGGGCGCACAAGCAGCACATATTCGCCGTTTATCTTTCGCGGGAAAAGCACGCCGTTGCGCGCGACGGGATAGGTCGCATCCTCAAGCTGCTCCCAGGTCTCAAAATCATCCGTAACAGCGATGCCGATGGTTGTGCCGTGAGGCGTGAGGTTGACCCAGCTCAGATAATATCTGCCGTCGATTTCGCAGATTCTCGGGTCATAGCCGTTGAAAATCTTCTTTTCGCTGAGCTCCCAGTGGACCGCGTCCTTGCTGAAGCCCGTAACGATAATCTGGTCTCTCGTTCTGTCGTCAACTCTGAAAACGCCCGCGAAGCCGTCGCCGAAAGGAACAACCGCGGAATTGAAAATGCTGTTTGCGAAGAAGAGATTGTCGCGCGTGATTATCGGATTGCCCGAGTAGCGCCAGACGGGATACTCATATCCCTCGGGTTTGTTCTCCCAGGGTAGATCCGGAATCGATCCGCCGATGATTTTTGCCATAATAACACCGCCTTGTGAAGTTTTTACGAAATATATAGTATTGTATTTTCGCCTTATTGTCAAGCTTTTTCGGCGCGGGCGGATCTGCTTTCCGTCATCCTGAGCAAAGCGAAGGATCTCATTACGCAAGAGCTCTGTTTTCTGAGATTCTTCGGCGTTCCGCCTCAGAATGACAAATATGTGTTTTGCTTTTATGCTTTTTATGTTATAATATCATCGAAAAAACTGACGGGACGTGATGAAATGTTAAATGAACTGCTCGCCTCGCGCAATCTTCCGCCTCTGAAATCCCGCGGAGAAATGCTTGAAATCCTGCAGCGCGAGGTTTACGGCTTCCTTCCGCCGAAGCCGGATTCGGTAAGCTTTGATGTCGAGAAGGATACCATCCGCAGATTCTGCGCGGGCAAGGCCGACTGCGACAGAGTCACCGTGAAATGCAGCGTCGCGGGCGGAGAATTCTCGTTCCCGATTCTCGCGACAATCCCGAACGACAGAACGAAGGGAAAATACCCGTTTTTTATCCATATAAATTTCCGCCCCGACAATCCCGACAGATATATGCCGACAGAGGAGATAATCGATAACGGCTTTGCGCTGATTTCGCTCTGCTATACCGACATCACAAGCGATGACGGCGATTTCACGGACGGCCTCGCCGGAGTGCTTTTCCCCGGCGGAAAACGGCCTGCCGACGGCGCGGGAAAAATCGCCATGTGGGCGTGGGCGGCAATGCGCGCTCTCGATTACGCCGAAACGCTCGGCGATATTCTCGACCTTGACCGCGCCTGCGTCTGCGGGCATTCGCGCCTCGGAAAAACCGCGCTCTTCACCGCGGCGGCAGACCAGAGATTTGCCTTCGCATATTCAAACGGCTCGGGTTGCAGCGGAGCGGCAATCCAGAGGGGCAAAAGCGGAGAAACAGTCGCCGACATAGTCGAGCACTTTCCGTTCTGGTTCTGCGAAAACTATTATAAATATGCGGGAAACGAGGATGAAATGCCGTTTGACCAGCATTATCTGCCCGCCTGCATCGCGCCGCGCAGGGTATTCGTCGGCTCCGCCTCGGAGGATGCCTGGGCCGATCCGCTCTCCGAGTTTCTCTCCTGCGTTGCGGCCTCGCCCGCGTTTGAAAAAGGAATCGTCTGCCCCGACCGCCTGCCCGAAACTGACGACAAATTCCCCGAAGGCGATATCGGCTGGCACATCCGCCCCGGCATGCATTATTTCAGCCGCCTCGACTGGCAAAGGCTCATCGAATTCATAAATCTTCATAAATAAAAAACACCCGCAGGGAGTTCCCTGCGGGATTTTTTTGCTTTTACCTTGCCGGTTTTAATCGTCGGACGGGTTGGATCTGACGGCGAGGGTGCCTTCGCCCCAGGAGGAGCCGCGGCACTGGATTGTGTATTCGTCATTTGCGGCGGGAGCCGTAAGCTTCATGCGGACAACCCAGACTGAAGTTCCGCCGGCGGAAACATGAGATTTGACATTTGTCGAGGTGGTCTGGTATGTCGCGGTCTTGGTCTTGCCCGTGGTTTCGTTCACGAAGCTGACATTGATTTTTGAAACATCGTCGGTCGTCTGGACGATGAAGTAAACGTAATCTGCGCCGTCTTCATTTACGACCGCATAGCGCGCCCTCGGGAGCGGGAGCGAGAACGGCGGCGTTTTTGCCGACCTTTACTGCGAAGGTCTGCGCGGATTCCGGATTTTCACCTCCGTTTTCTCCCCGGAAACGGG
>JAFZOE010000234.1 GCA_017552845.1 Clostridia bacterium | reverse complement strand
TAATCATTTATGTCAGTTCCTTTCATATACCTCTTAACGAAAGGGACTCTACCTCTCGGTAAAGTCCCCGAAGTGAGTCTGCTGATTATTTCTCTTTTGCGACTGCGGCGCCGGGAGCGTTCTTCTTGACGCTCGCAATGCCGTTCAGGCAGCTCTTCTTGGCCTTGTAGCCTTCGCCTGTCGCGATGATTTCGCCGTTTCTTGCCTTGAGGCGGAATCTGAATTCGCCTTTCTTATCCTGATAGAGTTCATACTTGGGACGCTTGAGCTTTGCGAATCCCTCAACGGTCTGGTCCTCGATTTCGCTTGCGCAGTTTGCGCGAACGCTCTCGATACCGCGAAGACAGGATTTCTCTGCTGCGTAGGTTTCGCTGGTGGCAACGATTTCGCCGTTGCCTGCTTTGAGATTGAATCTGAAGCCGGTCTTAGTCTGCTTAACTACGAATTTTCCCATAATTCTACTCCCTTTCATTTTCGGAGAATTTTCTCCATTTTCAACAATATAACATATTTATATATTTTTGTCAAATAAAATACAGAATAGTTAAAAGATTTTGTGATTAATTAATAACAAATTCGTATTTTCCGCCTGCAAGGTTAATGACAATATTGCCGTCGACGAGCGTATAGTTCTTTTTGGTGAGAGCGCCGCCGTTGACGATTACCTTCTTGCCGATTGCTGGGAGAGTGAGTTCTGCTACCGCGCCGTTCGGAACGGTGCATCTGTATACGAAGCCGTTTTCGGTGCTCCATTCGGATTTGATAAGACCAGCTGCAGATTTATATGAGGCCTTGGCAAATCTGATATTCTCCTGACCTTCGGGTAATTCATCCGCGCTTCTTAAATCCGGTCTCGGCTGAAGTTTGATGGTCTTGAATCCGGGCTCAGCGGGTTCTATACCCGCCATATAGCGATACATCCATTCGCCGATTGCGCCGTAGGCATAGTGGTTGAATGAATTCATGCCCACATCGCCGAAGCCCTTCGCCTTGGTATAGGAATTCCATCTCTCCCAGATAGTTGTCGCGCCCTGATCGACCGAATAGAGCCAGGAGGGCTCGTTTCTTTGAAGGAGCAGATTGTATGCAGTCTTATCCTTGCCGTATTTTGAGAGGGCGGGGCAGAGATTGTAAGTGCCGAGAAAGCCGCAGGAGAGGCGGTCGCCGTTTTCCTTTATCTGCTTTACAAGTTCATCCGCAACCTGAACGGCCTTTGCTTCGTCGAGCAGGTCAAACGCGAGGCAGATAATCTTGTTGCACTGCGTCTTTTCAACAGGCTTTCCGCCCTTAAGGAAGTTTTTCTTGAAATAGGCATAAGCTTTTTTCCTGAGATTCTCATAGTGCAGAGCTCTGTCTTCTCTGCCGAGCGCACGGCTCATCTTAATCATCAGGTCTATGTCGTGAACGAAATAGGCGGATGAAATGAATTCGTTTTCGCACCAGTCGTAGGCGAGCCAGTCTCCGTATCTCGGAACCGGGCCGCTCATACCGTATTTTTCAACCAGACCTGCTATATATTTTTCCATTGAATCAAAATGCTCTTTGAGCATCTTGGTCTTGCCGGTCATCATATAGAGATTGTAAGGAATAATTATTCCCGCATCGCCCCAGGCGCAGGCGTCTTCGCCGTTGCAGTATGAAACGCGGGGATTTACATCGCCGTATCCGCCGCTCTCGCTCTGCGAATCGCGCATATCCTGCATCCATTTGAGGAAGAATGAATATACATCGGCATTGTATGCCGCGGTCATGCTGAATGCCTGAGCATCGCCGGTCCAGCCGAGGCGCTCGTCTCTCTGCGGGCAGTCGGTAGGAACGCTGAGATAGTTGCCTCTCTGGCCCCATCTGAAGTTTGATATCAGCCTGTTGACGTTTTCGTCGGAGGTCTCGACCGAGCCGGTTTCCGCAGTATCGCTGCCGACAACAACGCCGGTAATCTTGCTGATTGTGATATTTGAATATGTTTCGATTTCAGCGTATCTGAAGCCGTAGAATGTGAATCTTGTCGAGAATTCAACCTTGTTCTTATCTCTGAAAACATAGTGTTCTCTGCCGAGGGCGGAGCGCAGATTTATCGTATAGACCGAGCCTTCGGGGCCGTCGTTTCCGCGGTCCGGATCGCCGCTGTCATTGAGGAATTCGGCGTAGCGGATTTTAACCTCGTTGCCTTTTACGGATGCCGCTTCCACCGCGAGGCGGCCGACTATCTCCTGACCGAGATCGACTGTCAGCTTCTGACCGGGTTTGAGCGTAAGCGGAAGAGTCGCATTCTTGAGGCACACGCTCGCCTTACCGTAGTAAGTGCCGTTGTATTCCACGCCGTCGGTGACAGTCAGCGAGGCGGGTGCAACGGAGAGCTTTGCCCTTTCCCTGACTTCAGGTCCGACAAACGGTGTAATCTCGCCTTCGTAGTCAAAGACGCTTGCCTTTTTCTTATCTTTTACTACCTTGCCCGCAATACTCATTTCGGCATATGAGGGAAATCTCGCGTCAATATATTCGCCGTCCCAGATATCCGAGAATCTGGTCTCTCCGCCGACGGCGGCAAACCAGGTTTCATCCGTGAAGAGAATTTCTTTTCCGCCCGAAACGATGCTCGCGGCGAAAGAGGGGCAGTTATAGCCGTAAATACCGCCGCTGATTCTTCCCGAATACCAGCCGGGTGCCGTGACGGCAAGAATCCTGTTTTTCCCTTTTTTCAGAGCGGAGGTAATATCATAGCTCAGATACATAACGCGCTTGTTGTAATTCGTCCAGCCCGGGTTCATTTCGCCTGTGCCTATTCTCTTGCCGTTGATATAGACATCTACGCAGCCGAGAGCGGTGAAATAAATAACCGATTTTCCGGCTTTCTTTATCTCAAAATCTTTGAAATAAAAGGGAATGCCGTTTTCCGGGACCAGCTCGGTATGCTGATAGAGAGCGGGTCTGTGCTCGCCCCAGGCGTTCGTGCGCTTTGAAAAAGGCACAAAGTCTGTCGTGATGAATTTCGCGTTTTTGAAATAGTTTGTCATGATTGTATTTCCTCCTTATCCGAAGCAGCCGATTGAACCGGCAGAGTTTGCGGGTTGGCTTTGCGGACTGATAAGTGAATACGGGTCGCCCTCGATAAGTGAATCGCTGTAGGGAACATTCCCTTTAGCTCCGACGGGCGTAACCATACCGCTGAATGAATTGTTTTTTATATCAACGCCTGAAAACAAGGCGCCGATTGCATAAAAGAAGCTTAAAAATGACGCTCCGCCGTTTTTTATGACAAAGACATTGTTTTCCACCGTTGAGCCTCTCAGTCCGCCGAAATCAAATGCGCCGGAATTGACTATTGTATTATTCTTAAAAGTCAGATTCTCCATTGAATTCGCGAACCACGGAGAAAACTCAGCTTCGTTCATCAGCAGATATGCGAGAGAGCTTGTTCCGCCGTCATTCTCCGAGTAGCAATATTGAACTGTATTGTTTCTGTTGCTTGTGAGCGAATCGTAGCAGCAGTTTCTTATAAATCTGTTGTTGTCGTGCGAATAAATGTATTGGTATGTTGAATTGGTGGTTCTTCCGTCAAAGTCAATCGCCATGCCGTCAGTCTGATTCTTCGAGCCTGCTATTTCGCAGTGCTCGACGGTTACTTCATCTGAGTGATGAATCCAGACCGGAGCGCATGCCCAGGAGCATCTGCCTGCGCAGTTTATGAAGCGTGAGTTTTTGACCGTCGTCTTGCGGCAGGATTGAAGCACAAGGCCGTCGTAGCGGACATCGTGCATATTCAGTCCGTCAAAAGTGATGAATGAATTATATGATTTTTCCGGAGTCTCGAAGTTTTTACTCCATTCCCTGCTTATTCCGTAAACATGAGCGCCGAAATCGCAGTTGTATATTTCGCAGTTTTTCACCGTCACATATTTGAGAAGACCGTCTTTCAAATCGTTTTCGAGAACAATTGCGCATTCTGAAGAATGAGAATTTGCCGAAAGTTCCTTATTATAAATATCATGCAGCACACAGTTCTGAATTGTAATATAACTGCTTGTTTTCTCCTGCGCATGAACCAGTATGCCGATTCCGTTCGGAGCGGTAATCTCGAGGCTGTCGATTATGAAATTGCTCAGCCCGTAAAGCGAGATGACCGGCATGTTCTCATTATGCGTTAGCCGCGGCGCATTTCCTTCTCCGTAGGCGGAAATGGTTATCGGTTCATTATAAGTGCCGCTTGAAGACCAGACCATATAGCCGTTAAAAACCTGCCCGCGGTGATAGAGTAGTTTATCGCCGGGTTTGTAATATCTTATCTGTGCTCTCGCCACTGTTTTCCAGGCGCTTTCGGGCGACAGACCGTCATTGGAATCATCGCCGTTTATACCGTCAACATAGAATGTTTTCCCGCCCTCTGTCTCGTCCGGTTCCTCTGTCTCATTGCCGGTTTTTTCAAGTATTTCCTCAATCTTTGAAATATTAAATTCTTCAGGCGTGTTTTCGCCCGATGCGAGAGCGGGCACAGCAATACGCAGAGCAAGTATAACCACAAGAAACAGGCAAGGGATTGTCCTCAATTTTTTCATACAAATACCTTCCTTAAAACAAGGTAAATCACGAAAATACAACTTTATTATATTATCTTGATTATTATTTTTCAATGTTTTTGTTGCCTTTTTTGCGGTTTTATGTTAAAATTTCTATATCGGATAAACAAATCACCGAAAGGAGAATTAATATGACACGCGTTAAAAAAACAATATCCGTCATTCTCTGCGCAGCGATAATGCTCTCGGCGTTTGCCGCCTATGCATTCGCCGCAAATACCAAGACGGAGACTCTCATCGACACAATAAAGACAAAGAAAGAGGTCAGCGTAACCCTGACCGCGGGCAACACCGCTCTGGGCAGCTCGACCGATACGATCAAAATCAAGGGCAACTCAATCGCCTATGATTACAATACCGGCTTCTTCAAAGTCAGAGTGGTTGTCAAAGACAATACCGCATATGCCTATCTGCCGATGCTTCCGTTTTTCTATGTCAAGGTTGACGGTCTCGGCCTTGCAAATGTGGATGTCTGGACTCTGCTCGAAAAAGCATCGGGCGTTACCTTTGCCGTTCTCAACTATGTAAAGAGTTATAACGAGACTATCAACGGCACCGAGTATTATGTAGAGGAATTCAACGACAGAGCTCAGGTTACAAGCAAATTCTGCTACATCGGCGATGATCTCAAGCTTCTCAATGTTACCGACGCAAAAACGAATTCGGTTCAGAACACCTATTTTGAGGATATCTCCCTGACCGTTTCCGACAGCGAGGTAGCGGTTCCCACAGGCTTTGACCTGACCCCGTTCCTCAAGGGCCTCTTCGCTTCATTCATTGCTTCAGCAATCGCATAAGCAAAGCAAAATAATATAATTCAAGGAGCAGTATTTTATACTGCTCTTTTTTGTTGCGGAAAGAGAAGGAGACAATACAAAACTTTAAAAATAAATTCATAAAATATTATTGATTTTATTTCCCTGTTATAATATAATAAATGCACTATATAATGGGTATAGTGTTTGTGACGATAACCAAATATTGATATATGCAGAATTACACACACGGAGAAAAGATGAAAAGAACCAAACGGATTACAAGCTTGATACTTGCGCTGACGCTGCTGTTTACGGCGGCGCCCTTCGCATATTCTGCAGAGGATATAAATGAATATTCGAATTCCGATACCGAGTGCGAAACCGGCGGCAGATACTTCTTCCTTGACGAGGATTCTCTGATTTACGCAGGATTGCCCGGCGAAACAGAGAGGAATTATATCACCTCGTTCGCGGTGGATTCCCTCGCCTCCTACGACGGAAAAATCTATGCCTGTGCCGGCAATGTGATTTATGAAATAAACCCCGATACTGCGCAGAGCAGGCCAGTAATCGCGGCGGCTGATATAATAGATGATTTTGCGATTTACGGCGGCAGGATATATATTCTTTCACTTGGGGATATTACTGAATACAGTCTTTCGGGCGCAAGTGAAAAAGCGATTCTTTCAGGCAAAGGAATAACCTCGATGTGGTTTGACGGCGTAGGTCTGCTCTCTTATATGACAGACGGTGAGCTTATCTATACGCTGAATCTTACGACGGGCGAGACCACCTCCGATGTAAACTTTGCCTCGGCGTTTATCGGTGACATTCCGATTATCACTCATGATTCGGGAGAGGGCAATTCTTCCGACACCATCGGCTTTTCTACCCTGCAGGCGCAATTCCCGGCGGGTATGTATTGGAATCATATGGGCTCGTCGGCGAATAATCCCGAAGGCGTCACGGGCACCCCATGCAACCACAGCGCCTACGGCACAAACTATTGCAACAGGCCCTACTTCTGGTCTTCGTGCCAGTGCCACGGATATGCTCTTGAATGCGGCTATGATGTCGTCGGCTCAAATCCGATGAACTGGACTAAATACACGAGTTCATCATCGATTGATAATGTCCGCGCGGGCGATGTTATAAGGCTCAATTATACGAATAATCTTCATTCGATCTATGTCCTTGCGGTCAGCGGAGACACCGTAGTCTTCACGGACTGCAACAGCTACGGCACCTGCAATATCAGATGGGGTGCCACGAAATCAAAGAGCACACTTAAGAATCAGTTCAATTATCTTCTCAAATGCCCGGTCTATCTCAGCAACTATTTTCCGGGCGGCGGAGGAGTGGTTGAATATACGATAAAATTCGACCTCAACGATTCCCAGGGCAAGAGCACTGCGTCCTGCAGCGAGGCGAGCCGCAGAATAACAGACGGTGAACCCTACGGCGATCTGCCAGTCCCCGTCAGAGAGGGATATGATTTCCTCGGTTGGT
>JAFZOE010000233.1 GCA_017552845.1 Clostridia bacterium | reverse complement strand
ATTTCAACAAATTTTTTGTATCTTTCCCTCTGCGCCTTCGCGCGGGTTAGATCTGCCGAATCGGCAGTTGCGAAATGAGAAAAGAGACCTTCGGCAAAGATGTTCGGCAGTGCGGTTATTTCCTTGCAGATATCGGCGCTCTCTTCGGTTATCTGGAAACCGATACGGCTCATGCCGGTATCAATGCAGAAATGAAACGGAGCGGTTTTGCCCTGCTTCTGCGCCTCAACCGAAAGCGCTTTCGCATCTTCAATATTGAAAATCGGGATTCTTATATTGTATTTTACAATCTCTTCATAGTCCCATGGGAAAACTCTGCCGAGAATCAGCACGGGAGTTTCTATTCCCGCTTTTCTGAGCTCGACAGCCTCCTCTGTGCAGGCGACGCCGAAGAAATCCGCTTTTCCCTCAAGGAATTTACCGATTTCGGCGGCCCCGTGGCCGTAGGCATCCGCCTTAATGACGCAGAGCACCTTTACGCCCTCGGGAACCTTGTTTCTGACGGAATTGTAGTTATACTCGATATTGTCGAGATTTATAGCGGCGTAGGTTCTGTGTTTTATCATTTTATCGCCTCTGAAAGCTTTACGGTTTCAATGCCGTTTTCGGCGAATGCTTTCCTGAGCGCTTTCACGAAATCGAGCGCCTTGGCGCTGTCGCCGTGAACGCAGACGGAATGAGCCTCGAGAGAGACATCTTCGCCGGTATAAGCTTTGACTTTTTCCTCTTTTATCATCCTGACAACTCTTTCGATTGCCTCGTTTTCGTCGGTAATCATCGAGCCTTCGAGAGTTCTCGCGCGAAGGGTGCCGTCCGCCTCATAGGCTCTGTCGGCAAATACTTCGCTCGCGTATTTTATTCCGACCTGCTTTGCTGCGTTTATCATTTCGGAGCCCGAGAGAGCGAGCAGGATAAGATCTTTGTCATAATCGCGCACGGCGTTTGCTATAGCGAGCGAGAGCTCAATATCTTTTGCCGCCATATTATACATGGCGCCGTGTGGCTTTACATGCTCAAGCTTTACGCCCTTTGCCTTTGCCATTGCGCCTAGCGCGCCAATCTGATAAAGGGTGAAATCATAGACTTCATCGGGTGTTACATCCATCTTCGTGCGCCCGAAATTTTCTTTGTCGGGATAACCCGGATGAGCGCCGAGAGCGACGGAATTTGCTTTGCAGAGCTCAATGGTTTTATCCATAAGGATACTGTCGCCCGCATGGAAACCGCAGGCAACATTGGCGCCCGTGATAAGCGGAATTATATCGCCGTCACAGAGTGCGCCTTCGCCTAAATCGCTGTTTAAATCAACCTTATACATAGTATCACCTCAGTATTTGAGATTTACGTTTTTGACATCGGTAATGAACATATGCCCCGGGGCGTGAGTGATTGCTATGGGGGGCTTTGACTGCATGACCGCATTTTGCGGCGTAACTCCGCAGGCCCAGAATACGGGAATTTCGCCCTCGTTTATCGTAACGCTGTCGCCGTAATCGGGCTTCGTGATATCGCTGATTCCTATTGCTTCGGGATTGCCTATATGAACGGGAGCGCCGTGAACTCTCGGCATGGCCGCCGTGACATTGACCGCCTTTACTACAAGATCATCGGGAATCGGGCGCATGGAAACGACCATATTGCCGTGGAATTTTCCCGCGCTCTGAAGCTCGATATTCGTATTGAACATCGGAACATTTCTTCCCTCTTCTATATGGCGGACAGGCACCTCGGCCTCAAGCATCTCGCTCTCGAAGCTGAATGAGCAGCCGATGAGGAAATAGACAAAATCATCCTGCCAGTAATCGGTGATATCCGTGACTTCCTTTTCGAGCACGCCGTCCTTCCAGATACGGTATTTCGGGAAATCCTTGCAGACATCGCCCTCTGAAGCCATTGTCCTGAATTCTTTTGAGCCGACATCGCCGACCTCAAGAATCGGGCAGGGCTTGGGGTTTCTCATGCAGAAAAGGAGAAAATCAAAGGCGTAGTCCTTAGGCAGAATGCAGAGATTTGCCTGAGCGTAGCCGTTGCACATACCCGAGGTCTGGAAATCGATTTTACCCTCGCGGATGAGCTTTTTCACTTCCTGCGGAT
>JAFZOE010000232.1 GCA_017552845.1 Clostridia bacterium | reverse complement strand
TCAAAAACGAAAAACCCGATTTAGAGGGATTTCCCTGTCCGCTCCCCTGCAGAAAAAGCGAATATACCTGCTTTGCGGAAGGTGATGGTGTAACCTGGTTCGGTTCAAAAAAGGGCGTCACAAAATACGAGTCGGATGCAGAATATGAATATGACAGAGTCATGTATTATTCTGCCGACAGGGATTTGCCCGATAATGATGTTAAGGCGATTCTGCCCGAGGGCAGGAACGCCTGGATACTTACGGCCTCCGGAGTTACATTTATTGAAGAGCGCCTGCTTACTCCCACAGAAATATGCAAAGAGCTCCTTGAAGAAACGCTCAGATATGTTGACCGCCACGGCATGATAAGCCAGAAGCGACTCACGAGGCCAGGTATTCTCGAATCTGCCGCGGCCTACGGGCATTCGGATAACGACGGCGGATTCACTGCATGCTTTGATATAGGCGAAATATTCAGATATGCTACCCTCAAAAGAGGAAAAGGAATAAATGATCCCGAAGTTCTAGAAGCAAAACAAATTGCGACAAGAGCTCTTGAGGCATGCCTTCTGCTGATGCATATTCACGGCAGAGGCGACGGCTTCGTTGCGAGAACATATCTTACCAAGGACGAACCTGTTCCCGATGACGGTCTGTTTTTCAAAAGGCAGGGCGATTACGCAGTCTGCCTTGATACTACATTTGCCAGAGAGCAGGGCTGCGTGGGATATAAGGTCCCCTGCCGAGCTCCCGTTCCCGAAAGGCTCCGCCATCTCTTTACGGATGAGGGCTACACAGAGGATGACATCACTTACAAAGCAGACACAAGCAGCGATGAGATTACGCTTCAACTGCTTAACCTGCTCTGCGCTCATCTACTGCTTACGGTAGATGATCCCGAGCTCGATGAAATTGTTAAGGATTCCGTCAGAGGAATAATGAACCATATAATTGAAAATGATTTCCTGCTTGTTGACTATTCGGGCAAGAGCACGACCTGGGCAAAATGGACCGAGGAATACTTCAACGGAGAGATGGGATATGTTGACGGTGCACTTAATTCGGCTGAACTTCTGTTTTATCTCAAAGCTACTATGGCAATCACCGGCGAAGAGGGAAAATGGAAGGAAACCTACGATTATCTTGTCAACGAGCGCGGTTACGCGGATATGGCGCAGAAACACTATGACCGCCTTATGCAGGCTATGATTGTAGCAGGTATCGATTTACCCGAGGACATTATGTTCGGCGATCATATGCTCGCATGCGCTTCTTTTGCCGGCCTCTGCCTTCTTGAAGAAGAGGAACCGACGCTCACAAAATACAGAAACGGATTCAAGGCGTGGAGAACATCGCTCGACAAGGAGCATAATCCCGCATATGATTTCATGTATCTGCTTGCCTGCCCTACCGAAACAGTTGATACAGAGAGAATCAAGGAATGGTTTTACAGAAGTAACATAAGCAGAATTGCCTCTGGCGTTTCGCTTATCGGCAGGCACGATATACCGGTAAAGACTCTTATGGACGGATATAAGCAGACGAGCGTTCTGCTGCCGCCTGACGAAAGATTCATTTCAAAATATGACAGAGATCCTCTGGAATACAAGAATGAGGACAGCGGCGGATCAAATTTCGTAGAAAACTGCTATGTCTATACCTATGCTTATTGGATCGGCAGATATTTCGGGTTCATAGAAGGAGAATAAGAAATGAAACAGAAGATTCATCTTACAGGCAACGCCCATCTTGACCCGACCTGGCTCTGGCGCTGGCAGGAAGGCTGCGGCGAAGTGCTCCAGACATTCCGCTCTGCTGTTGACAGACTGCACGAATACGATGATTTTATATTCACCTGCTCCTCCGCCTGCTACTACAAATGGGTTGAGGATATTGACCCTGCACTCTTTGAAGAAATCAGGGAACTTGTAAAAGAAGGCAGATGGGTGCCCGTCAACGGCTGGTGGGTTCAGCCCGACTGCAATATGCCTGATGCCGAAAGCTTTGCGAGGCAGGCGCTTTACAGCCAGCTCTATTACCATGAGAAATTCGGCAAAATCTGCCGAACCGGATATAATGTTGATTCATTCGGCCATAACGCAATGATGCCGCAGCTGCTCACAAAGGGTGGTATGCGCTGCTATGTTATGATGAGACCGAATAATAAAGAAAACCCGGATATACCGGATAATCTCTTCTGGTGGGATTCTCCGGACGGTTCAAGAGTTCTGACTTACAGAATACCTACGGGCTACGCCGAAAACGGTAAAGAAGCCATAGACCGCGCCCGTATAGTTATGGAGGAGCAGGGTGAAAAATCCGGCCACGGAATGATGCTCTTTTACGGAGTTGGCAATCACGGAGGCGGTCCGACAAAGGGAGATATTGAATACATCAAATCTCTTATTGATGAAGGCTGTAGCGAGCTTGAATTCTCCTCGCCGGATGAATACTTCACATCTGTCTGCGCCGCTCCGCTTGAAATACCTTCATGGAATGACGAGCTTCAGCATCATGCGAGCGGATGCTACTCGGCCACTTCTCTTATAAAAGAATTAAACAGAAAAGCTGAATCGGAACTTGAAAAAGCCGAAAAATGGAGCACTGTTGCTTTCGCAGAAGCAGGCGGAAATGATTTCACTGCAGAAATCAAAAAAGCATGGCTGAAGGTCTGCTACAACCAGTTTCATGATATTCTCTGCGGCTGCTCGATAAGAGAAGCCTATGATGATGCGCGCGAACAAATGGGCTATGCGCTGACTGTTGCCTTCGATACGGAGAACGAGGCACTTCAGAGAATTACCGCGAGAATCGACACATGGATTGACGGCATTTCCGATACCGTTTTTAAAAATGAACGCCATCACTGCGAAAACCACGCTTTCCCGAGAGCAATAGCAGTATTCAATCCCCTATCCTTCCCGGTTAAAACAACGGTCCGCACCTATCATCCGTCAAAGAAAGTAACCGACAGTGACGGCAACGCGGTCGTATTTTCAAATGTCCGCTCCTCGCGTTCAAATGATACGCATCTCGATACTGTTTTCCTTGCAGATATCCCCGCTATGGGATATGCTGTTTATCATCTCTGGTTTGCAGATGCGCCTATCGATGAAGAAATAGCTGATTCCGACATTACTGCAGGCGAAGATTTCATTGAGAATAAATACATCAAAGCTGTTTTTGACAAGAAAACAGGTGCAATAAAATCACTCGTTACTAAAGAAGATGATGTTGAGCACATCTGCGAGGGCTCGTTAATTCCAACGATTATAGATAATACGGAGCCTGATACTTGGGCTCATAATATCTTTAAGTTCCACGATATTATAGGGACTATGGAACTTGAGGATATGAAGCTTGTAGAATCAGACGGCGCAAGGGCTGTCATGAGAATCCGTCATAAATACGGCAAATCCTATCTATCACAGGATTTCATCCTTGACAGCGAATCTGAAATGATAAGAGTAGAGGCGAGAATTCTCTGGCAGGAGCCGCTTACGATTCTCAAGATGCCCGTAACAATTCCCGGAAACAATCCCATATCGACCTATGAAATCCCCGGGGGATTTATCAAAAGGCCCTGTAACGGCGAAGAGGAACCCGCTCTGCTCTGGGCGGATGTAACCGCTGAAAATCAAGGCGTTTCAATCATCACAAATTCAAAATACAGCTATGACTGTCCCGACAATACTCTGCGCCTGACAATGCTGAGAAATTCCATTTTTGCAGATCATTATTCAGACAGACCCGAAGCTGATTTTGCATACTGCGATGAAGGGCTTCAGAGATTTGAATACGGTATATATCCCCATAAAGGAGAAGCTCAGCTGAGCAACGTTCATAAATTTGCCCGAATTCTCTGTTCTAAGCCCGAAGCAGTTCCCATCGGCTATCACAAGGGAAATCTGCCGCTGAAGAAATCCTATGTAAGCATTGATAAGGATAATATAGAAATCACTGCCTTCAAACTCTGCGAAGACGGCAGCGGCGAGTATATACTGAGAGTTCGCGAAACTCAAGGCAAGCAGATAAGAGCGGCGATTGTCTGCGATTTAATCGAGGCGGGATTCTATGCCGATTTCAGCCCGCTTGAAATCAAGACTTTCAGAATTGATAAAGACGGCTATGTTGCCGAAACAAACTTCCTTGAAGGAATAGTTAAATAAACAGTATGTATTACGGATTACTGAGCGTTTCCGCTCTGCTGTTCAGTTTTGTATTCATCTTTTCAGATAAATATCAGGAAAAATACGGCTCCGGAAATAAAGCGACATTGATCTTTACTGCAGGAGCGCATTTTGCCGGGCTTGTCGCATTGACGATAATCAATCGTTTCCGCTTAGAAACTACTGTATTTACGGTCATCGTTGCGGCGGTTTCTGCAATTGATTTCATACTTTTCAATATTTGTTCAATGCGCGCTCTCGGAAGGACCAATCTCTCGAAATACTCTGTATTCAGTATGACAGGAGGCATGGTTCTCCCCTTCCTTGCCGGAATTCTGGTTTTTAGCGAGGAAGTGACGGCGGGCAAAATAATCTGTCTTTTACTGATGACAGCGGCACTGGTCGTCTCAATCAAAAAGAGCGAAATCAAGGGCGGCGTGCCATATTATATCGGCGTATTCTTCACAAACGGTCTTTACGGAGTTATCAATAAATATTTCACTTTCGCTCCATATCCGAAAACCAGCGCGGCCAATTATTCAATGCTCACCGAAACATTCACGGTTATTCTCGCTGTAACACTTATTTTCACGTTGGCAAAGAAGGATGAAAAAGTGAGAATCGGCTACATCGGTATAGTTTGCATGGGCGGCTACGGAATTATGTGCGCACTTGGGAACTATATACTGCTGATTGCGCTGAGCGTTCTCGCGGCGTCGCTTCAGTATCCTTTTGTGACAGGCGGAGTGCTGGTTATTTCAACCGTTTACGGGTTTTTCGCTTCAAAGAAACCGGGCAAAAAAGAGATTATTTCCGTCGTTCTAGCGCTTTGCGGCATAGCTGCGCTGATGATATGGTAATAATAAGAGGTAAATAATGGACTATCGCTACATACTATGGGACTGGAACGGGACCCTGCTGAATGATGTGGATGCGTGCCTTAACAGCGTCAATGATATGCTTGACGAACGCGGGCTCGAAAGAATCGACATAGTCAGATACAGAGAGGTCATCGGAGTTCCGATTATAAAATTCTATGAAAAGGTCTTTGACCTTGAAAAATATGATTATGCAGAAATCATCAAAGATTTCAATGAAGGATATATCAGGCACCTTGATGAAGCACACTTATCCGAAGGTGTTATCGAACTGCTTGAATACTTCAAAGAATGCGGATGCAGACAAATAATTGTTTCGTCATCAAACAATGATCTTCTCAGGAAAAATACAGAGAAATACGGCGTAACACAATATTTCGACGCAATTCTCGGCTCGGAAGACTTCTTTGCAGGTTCAAAAATCGAAAGAGCAAAGAAGTATATTGCAAAAAACGGAACTGGCAGAGTTCTTGCCATAGGCGATCTTGAGCATGATTACGAGCTTGCCGCCGAGACAGGTGCAGACTGCATACTGCTTGCATCCGGGCACGACAAAAAAGAACGCCTCGAAAATACGGGCGCTAAGGTGGTCGAATCACTCATAGAGGTAATCGACATTATCAATCAATAAAATAAACGGGATTACTTGACAAATCCCGTTTGTTTTGTTAAAATACACTTCGCCGTCAGGTTATATCCACGGCAAAAAGTGAATAAGGAGAGTTGTCCGAGTGGTCGAAGGTGCAGCACTCGAAATGCTGTGTTCGGAAACGAACCCAGGGTTCGAATCCCTGACTCTCCGCCAAATAAGAGCCGTTGATACTTAAGACTTGCAGGTTTTAGGCATCGGCGGTCATTCTTTTTCTCTTACCGAAACGCTCCGTTTTCATTACCGTTTTAGTTTTTAACGCTGTTCACCTATTAGCTCATCATAACATTGAATATTTATGTCGATTTCCTGGTGTCAATTCATCGCAACCTTTTGGTTGGTTCAGCAACATTTTTCAGGCAGTTCTGAAATACAGATTTTTTTATCGGCCTCTTCCGCGATGTTTGGCGTTAATCTTGACTTGAATACAAATGATATGATATTATGAAAAAGTAATAAAAAACATAAATAATAATGAGCAAAAACAGATATTCGCATATTTCAGAACAAATGATTGTTTCAATATCTTTGAGAAATACTGCAATTTTTGTATAGGCCGGTGATAATATGCTGTGTGTTATTTGCGATGATCTTGCCCAGGAAAGAACCAGATTGATAAATCTTCTCAGCAGATTTGGTAAAAACCATTCCGTAGAAGTGCAGACGGTTCAGTTTGACTGTGCCGAGGCGCTTTTGGAATCATATGAAAACATTAAAAATGCAGATATGATTTTTATGGATATATATATGGCGGAGATGAATGGCATGACAGCCGCAAAGCAGATTTATGCCAAAGGATATGAAGGCAGTATTGTCTTTTGCACAACCTCCGCTGATTTTGCCGCGGAAAGCTATTCTGTTGATGCGGATGGTTATCTTGTGAAGCCGTATGATATCAATGCCTTTGACCATGTTATGCAGCGCATAAAGCACAGATGGGAAAGAGATATAAAAACCATTTCTTTTTCGTCTGAAAGATTAAATTTTGAGGTGCGCCTTAATGATATCATATATATTGAAACTTATAAAAAAGGATGCAAGGTATACACCAAATTCAAAAATTTGGAAACGACAAAAACCATAGGCGAATTCTATCAGGAACTGATCGGCGAAGAAAACTTTTACAAACTTTCGCGTAGCTTTATCATTAATTTCAGACACCTGAAAAACTATGATGACGATAATATCTATATGAACTGCAATCACATTTTGCCAATGCCAGTGCGCACAAGGCAGGCGGTCAAAAGTGATATTACAAGTTGGCGCTGGCGGCAGATGGAGGAACAGTAAATGTCGTTACTATTGTCTGTATTTTATATTATGGCAGATGCATTTATATATATGCCTATGCGGTATATGATGTTTAAAGATAAACTCAGATACTCTTTTATGAAGACCATGTCTTTTCTTTTTGCAATTGCTCTCATAGAGGGTGTGTTGTATTATTTTCTTCAGAACATGGCAACTCCCAGTGCCACAAATTATGTTTTCCGTGTTATTTTTTTTGCAGTTTATATTTGCCTGTCATTTTATTTTATTAATGATATCTGGCAGAAGATAATTTTTTTTG
>JAFZOE010000231.1 GCA_017552845.1 Clostridia bacterium | reverse complement strand
CAAATTGGCATTAAATCAATGACCATTTTTGTAATAAAATATAATGCCAGATGAGGTAAATATGCTTACTTATGTATTTGAGCGAAATTCAAAATCCCCTCTATACGAACAGCTTTACATTTTAATAAAGGCAGATATTCTTTCGGGAAATATCAAGGGCGGTGACAGGCTCCCTTCAAAAAGGGAATTCGCCGCTCACCTCGGTATCAGCAAGGTAACCGTCGAGGCCGCCTATTCCGCGCTAATCAGCGAAGGATATGTTTATTCGCTTGAGAAAAGAGGCTATTACTGCGAGAAGAATCTTGCTCTGCCTCAGGGATCCGTATCCCGTCCCGCTGTCAAAGCGGAGAAGCAGGCCGGCGTTTCAATTGACCTCAGCTCGAATACGGTGCCGAGAGATCAGTTTCCGTTTTCGGTATGGTCGCGACTCATGCGCGAAATCACGCTCAATTACAGCCGAGAGCTGCTTGATCCGATACCTTTCGAAGGCTCTTTGATACTCAGAAATGCGCTCTGCGCCTATCTGCTGAGCGAACGCGGAATGAGCGTGACTCCCGACAGGATATTCATCGGAGCCGGCAGTGAGTATCTCTACACACAGCTTATCAGATTATTCGGATCGGATAAGATTTACGGCATTGAGAATCCCTCTTATCACAAGATATCAAAAGTTTATGCCATGAACGGGGCGAAATACAGACTGCTTGATATCGGCGGGAAAGAGCCCTTGGAAGATAAGCTCTCACAATCGGGAACAGACATTATTCACATTTCGCCCTCTCACAATTTCCCGACCGGCTCGGTTATGGGCGCGAAAGCAAGACATGAAATTATCACCTGGGCAAACGAAAAGCCGGGCAGATTCATTATCGAGGATGATTTTGACAGCGAGCTTCGCTTCGAGGGCAGACCGATTCCGCCGATGCAGACGCTCGACAGCGCGGGAAAGGTAATATATATAAACACCTTCTCAAAGACGATTTCACCCGCTCTGAGAATAGGCTATATGGTGCTGCCCGAAAAGCTTGCCGAAGAATACAGACAGCGCCTCTCCTTCAATTCCTGCACCGTATCGTCCTTTGAGCAGTTTGCTCTGGCCGATTTCATTTCAAACGGTTATTTTGAACGCCATCTGAACCGCACTAAAAAGTATTACCGCGTTCTGCGTGAGTGCCTGCTTGATGTTTACTCAAAAAGCGAGCTGAATATAAAATCAACGCTGAAAGAATCGCAGGCGGGACTTCATTTCACCTTGAAGCTCGAAACCGACATTCCTGATTCCGAAATCAAATCGAAGCTTTTGCAAAAAGAAATAAAGGCGGCGTTCATGAGCGATTACTGCTCCGCTCCGCTTGAATATCCTCATGAACTGCTGGTGAATTATTCGGGTCTCGATGCAGATAAGTTTTCGCTTGCTCTGTCGGCAATTTATGAAATCATTTGTTGATTTACAAAAACAATAATGATATAATTAATTATCTTTATTAAGTGAGATGATTCTATGAAAAAGATTATTTCCGTTTTGATCTGCGCAATAATACTCTTTACGGCGTTTGCATCGACACTCGCTGAGGCGTATACGCCCTCCTGCCCTTATATCTATGTTCACGGCTTTATGGGCAAGGATCTGTATTCAGATAAAAACGATAAAAACAGCGAGCCGGTCTGGCCGCCTTCAACCGATAAAATTCTCGAGCTTGTCAAGGCGCATATCGGTGATCTGCTGAAATTCCTTGTTACCAAGAATTATGATGAGCTCGGTGATGCGATTCTCGGACCTGTCGGCGAACTGCTCAGCACCGCGAATCTTGACAAGGACGGTGAAGTTCCGAATAACAGCGGCGCATATATGGTTTATCCTCCCGCAAACAGCATAAACGCTTACTCGGAGCTTGATTTCAATTATGACTGGCGTATTGATCCGATAGTTGTTGCGGGCGAGCTCAATGATTTTATCAATTACGTAACTGAATCCTCGGGCTGCGATAAGGTTGTTATCGAATGCCACAGTTTCGGCGGAATAGTAGTCAACACCTATTCCCGCCTTTACGGCTCGGATAAGCTCAGGAGCGTCTGCTACAACACGACTGCGATTTACGGTGAAAAATACACCGGCGAAATGATGAGCGGGCAGATAGTTTTCGAAGGCGAAGCAATTTCAGCCTTTATCAAGAGAATCATAGGCGAGAACGAATATAAGAATCTAATTAACGGCCTTATTGATATTCTTGACAGCACGGGAGTTACCGGCGACATTGCCGAGCTCGGAAACGGAATAGTGGAGCATCTCGGCGAAAGAGCAATCAGGGGAATACTCCTGCCGATGTTCGGCCGCTGGCTGAGTATCTGGGCGATGATTCCCGATGAATACATTGATTCGGCTATGGATTTCGTATTCAACAGAGTCTACAAGAATGACGGCGAAGATTATTCAAAGCTCATTGAAAAGATAGAAGCTTACAATACAGAAATCAGGCCATATAAAACCGAAACGCTCACAGCTCAGAACGAAATCGTTAATCTATATGTTCTATCAAGATACAATTATCCTTCGGTTCCGCTGACTCCGTCATGGCGAAAGATGAGCGACGCGGTAGTCGATACGGCAAGTTCATCATTCGGAGCAACCTGCGCTGAATACGGCGATAAATTTGCGGACGAATTTGTTGCCTCACGCAAGGATGGATCAACCGTCAACCCCGACCATACCATCTGT
>JAFZOE010000024.1 GCA_017552845.1 Clostridia bacterium | reverse complement strand
GATAGGGTCTGCCGCAGAGAATGATGACGGGCAGATTCTTTTCTTTTGCGAGCGAAATGTATTCGTCGCCCTTGAGGCGCACAGCGTTCATATACGCATCGTATTCGGCGTATGCGGCGTTTACCGCGCTCTCCGTTTCTTTCAGCGAAATCTTTACGAGACGCTCGCAGACGATTTTATGAATTCTCGGCACGAAATCGTCCCTGCGGTGAAGTCCGACATAGTCCCAGATAAGATTGAGCTCTCCGAGCGAGCCGCTGTTTGAGCGGATTACTTCGGGATAGTAAGCAACAACGGGACAATTATAGTTATTATCGCCGAGACCCTCATCCACATTATAGGTCATACAGGGATAGAAGATATTCGTAATCCCCTCGCCGACAAGGTATTCGATATGGCCGTGCATGAGCTTCGCGGGGTAGCAGACCGTGTCGGACGGGATGGAATGCTGGCCGAGCAGATAGGTTTTTCTGGTCGATTCGGGGGAAACGATGACCTCAAAGCCGAGGCGGGTGAAGAAGGTGTGCCAGAACGGGAGAAGTTCAAACATATTGAGGCCCATCGGGATTCCGATTCTGCCTCTCGTTCCTTTGACAGGCTGATACTGTGAGAGCAGTTCTCTCTTATAATCATATAAATTATACTGAACCTTATCCGATGCTCCGCTCACGGGTTTGCTGCATCTGTTGCCGCCGATGAATTTTCTGCCTGAATTGAAGGTATTCACAGTCAGACGGCATGCGTTTGAGCAGCCTTTGCAGGTGATGGCTTTAACTTTATGCTCAAATACGGCAAGTTCTTCCCTGCCGAGAATCGACGATTCGCCTTTGCAATGCTCCATCGCGTAGATTGCCGCGCCGTAAGCGCCCATAAGGCCCGATATATCCGGGCGGACAACCTCTCTGCCGATTTCCTTCTCGAACGCCCTGAGAACCGCGTCATTGAGGAAGGTTCCGCCCTGAACGACGATATTCTTGCCGAGATCGTCGGCATTTGAGGCGCGGATAACTTTATAAATCGCGTTTTTGATAACGCTGATTGAAAGGCCGGCGGAAATATTTTCGATTGTTGCGCCGTCCTTCTGAGCCTGCTTGACCGATGAATTCATAAAAACGGTGCATCTTGAGCCGAGGTCAACGGGCTTATCGGCAAACAGACCGATTTTCGCGAAATCTGCGATGCTGTAATTCCACGCGCTCGCGAAGGTCTGAAGGAACGAGCCGCAGCCCGAGGAGCAGGCTTCATTGAGGAAGATATTGTCTATTACGCCGTTCCTGATTTTGAAGCACTTGATATCCTGGCCGCCGATATCGATAATGAAATCGACATCGCTTCTGAAACGCTTCGCCGAAGTATAGTGCGCAATCGTTTCGACTATGCCCATATCTGCGTTGAAGGCGTTCTTGATGATTTCCTCGCCGTAGCCGGTAACTGCCGAATAAGCGATTTTACAGCCCGGATATTTATCATAGAATTCCATAAGGAAATCGCGGACGGCGGGAACGGGATTGCCGCTGTTTGACATATATTTGCTGAAAACGATTTCGGCGTTTTCGTTGATAACCGCGCATTTTATCGTGGTTGAGCCTGCGTCGATACCGAGGAAGAGCTTTTCGCCGCTCTGAGCCTTATCGACGACCTTGACCGTCTCCTTCGCGTGGCGCGAGGTGAATTTCTCATATTCCTCTTTATCCGCAAACAGAGGCGGGCAGCTGAGATATCCGCTCTCCGACTTATATGCGCCGATTTTTTCGATTATTTCGGCAACGTTGACGCAGTTTGTTTCGGGCGAATAGGCGGCGCCCATCGCGACATAATAGAGCGAATTCTCGGGGCAGATGCCCTTGAGACCGAGAGTGTCGTCAAATGATTTGCGAAGCTCGGGCAGGAATGAGAGCGGGCCGCCGAGATAGACGACGTTGCCCTCTATGGGCCTTCCCTGCGAGAGACCTGCGACAGTCTGGTTGACCACCGCCTTGAATATGCTCGCGGCTATGTCGCTCTTCTTCGCGCCCTGATTGAGAAGCGGCTGAATATCCGATTTTGCGAATACGCCGCATCTTGAGGCGATGGTGTATATCTTTTCGCTCTTTTCGGCGAGAGCGTTGATTTCATCAGTTTCCACGCCGAGCAGGTTTGCCATCTGATCGATAAAAGCGCCCGTGCCGCCGGCGCAGGAGCCGTTCATGCGAACCTCCGTTCCGCCGGTGAAAAAGAGGATTTTCGCATCCTCGCCGCCGAGCTCGATTACGGCGTCAGTTTCAGGCAGGAGCTTCTTTACGGCAATTCGCGTGGCGTAAACTTCCTGAACGAAAGGCAGGGCGAGCTGCTGGGCAAAGCCCATACCAGCGGAGCCCGAGACGACAAGCGAAATCTCTTTGACTTCGGGGAACTGCTCTGATATTTCAGTGAGGAGCTCCGCAGACTTTGAAGTAATCTGCGAAAAATGCCTCATATATTTTTTAAATACTATTTCTTCATTATCATTCAGCGCTACGCATTTGAGAGTCGTAGAGCCGACATCAAGACCGATTTTCATAATTCCTCCGCTCAGTCCGCCTTAATAAACTTATTCACGAGCTTAACTGCGCCGATTCCCGCGGCGACAGCGGCAATGCCCGAAACGGCGATGACCGCAGAGAGGTATTTATTTGTGCTCTCATAGTTATATGAGCTCGAAAGGGCTTTATTGATAATCTTCGCCTGAGCGTCGCTCGGGATATCGACCGAGGACATAATTCTTCTGTATTCTCCGACTGCTTCCTTGTTAGTCATTAAAATCACTCTCCATAATCTTTCTGAGTTTGTTTCTGCCGGTCTGCATTCTCTTTCTGACTGCGTCGGCATTGATACCCGTTATTTCGGAAATCTCGCTCGCGGTGTATCCCTCTATATAATGTAAATCCATTACTATCTTATATTTGGCGGGAAGGGACATGATTGCATCGAAAATTCCGCTGTCCTCT
>JAFZOE010000230.1 GCA_017552845.1 Clostridia bacterium | reverse complement strand
CGTAGGTAAATCCAAATTGACTGCTTACGGAGTGGATGGGGTTGGTTACCCTGACTCTGACATACTTGCCGAGCATTATACCACACCTTTCGAAATGGCCATACAGCCACGGTATAGAGCGGGTGAAACGGATATCCCGCTCACATAATGGCACTATTATACTAAATGAATTGAATTAAAACAATACTTTTTTATAATTTTTTCGGGCAAATTTTCATTTTCAAAAAATTTTTTTGAATTTTATGCAACAAAACCGGCATATTTTTACACTTATACTTGAAAGAGAAAGCGGTGAGATGATTTGGGCGCCGACATAAAAAAATACGTTATTGCCGCAAAGCGCGGCGATGCGGAGGCTTTCGGCGAGCTTTATGCTCTTTATAAAAACGAAATGTTCCGCTACGCCTGCATAGTGGTCGGCAACCCCGTCGCTGCGGAAGATGCCGTCTCCGAGGCGGTTATCGAAGCGTTTGAAAATATCGGCAGTCTGCGGAGCCCCGGCTCTTTCAAGGGATGGCTTTTCAAGATATTAAACAGCGCCTGCCGCAGACAGTATAAAGATTTCAATAAGGATTTACCTCTTATTGAGGATGCGGATCATGAGCCCGCGGACGGAAAAGATATCGAGCTCAAAGAGATATCGATTGACCTTCAGCAGGCAATGGCGGCCCTGAACCCCGAAGACCGGCAGATAGTTATGATGAGAGCAGTTGCCGGCATAGGCAGCCGCGAAATAGCCGAATCTCTCGGCATACCGGACGCCACGGTCCGCTCAAGATACTCACGCGCAATTTCAAAACTCGGCAAAATACTTAAAGAAGGAGGCGTAAATGATGAATAACGAGAAAGAAATTCTTGACCTTATCTCGAAGAAATTCGATGAAGAAGCGCAGAATACAAGCGTTCCCGAATCGCTCGGAAAAGATAATGTCGTCGAGATGCTCAAAGCATCGTCGGGCAAGGTCGTGAATCTCTCGGCAAAGAGCGAAATCGCAAGATACACGAAGACAATCAACGCTCTCAAGAGAATTATCGCTGTCGCGGCGGCTCTTATGGTTGTTCTCATCACGGCGCTCCTTCTGAATACACGCAGCAACATTTCGGTTTTCAGCAAGGGCAACAACTCCGGCACAGAAGGTCTCAACCTCGAAAAAATTGCCGAATATATAGACAGAGAGGTTAAAAAGACCGTATCCGGAACAAAAACCGAAGGTACGACAAAGAAGGCGAGCGTATTCGACCGGACAAAGACGAGCGAAACATCAAAGCCCGATCCGACCACCGTCGTTGCCGAGCAGCAGGTTCCCGCCTCGCTCGTTTCGGGCAAATCGGATGTTTCGGCGAAGGTCAATTTCGTGCGCACTGACGGCAGATATATTTACAGATACATCACCGTCACGGAAGACGGCAGTTCCAAGTCATATATTGATATAATTTCCCTCGCAACTTTGAACCGCGTTTCGGAGAAGACCATTCTGCCCGGCGGCAGATGCTTCGATATCATAGTCCAGAACAACACTCTCGCGGCGCTCAGCAGGGATGAGGGCGGAGTTACGGTCAGATACTATGACATAACCGACCGCACAGCTCCGGTAAAGAGCAGGGAATTCACTCAGGAAGGCGCGTTCGTCTATGCGCAGGCCGCAGGCGGAAAGCTCTGCGTTATCACAGGAACGGCAGGCGCGGATGCGACCTATTCCGTAAACGGTGACGAGGTCAGCGTCGATTCGCAGGCCGAAGCCGAAGCAAAGAACTATTCGTTTATCACGGTTACCGATATTGACAATCTCAATTCCGATCTCGTTACCGGAATCGTCCCCGGCAAATGCGCAGGAAGTCTCTTCACCGAGACGGGTGTTTATCTCACCTCGGCTCAGAAGGATGCCGCAACGGGCGAGAGCGTCACGGTTCTTTCGAGATTCATTCTTGACGGCGACAGTCTGAGACAATCCGCTTCATATGACCTCAAAGGCAGCATTGCGGGCAGCATCAATGTTTCAGCCGACGGAGAAGTAACAGCGGTTACCGACGGCTCGGGTTATTCGGTTTATCTCCTGAGCGGCAATCTCGAGCTTATTGCAAGCGCTACCGAGATATATGACGGCAAGGTTACCGATATTTATTATACAGACGATTATATCTGCGTTTCCGGAAGTTCCGGAGCGAAAATTATAAAATATGCGGGCGAGGGTAAATTCACCTTCACCGAGCCCGAGGGCGGCACGGCGTTCGCAGATGCCAGAGGAGTATTCACCGCAGGCGGCGTCACGGTCGCCGAGGGCAAGAGCGATTCCGAAGGCAAGGCGGTCTGGAGTATGATAAATGCGAAGGGCGAGATGATTAACTTCGCTCTCAACAGCCGCACGATAACTTCCGACCCGCGCGCTCAGGCGGTTTCCGATAAATCCGGAAGCAAGGTCGGCGTGCCTGTCAGGATAAACGGCAAGAGCGGTTATCTCTTCTTCAGCCTCGATTCAGCGGGCAAACTCACCGCCTATCCCAGACCTTATGTCACGGGCGGCGGCGCAGATTCGGTCAGCTTCATTGCCGGCGACAAGTTCTATACGGTATCCGACGGCAGAGTTACCGCGGTATCGGTTGATGAAATAACAGCTTAATATATAACACGGGGGGCAACGGGCAATATGCCCGGAAGCAGTGTTCGGCAGAGCAGGGTGGCACCGGATTTATCCGCCTGCTCTGCTGCCTTATAAATACAGAGCGCCATATTTACTCTTGACAAATCGTTATTTTACTATTAAAATATACGTGTCTTTAATGAATTTTTGAAAGGTTGGTTATTTTATGAAAAAGACATTATCAATCATCATAGCAGTAGCAATTGCACTTGCAGCTGTCTGCACAGTATCGGTTATGGCTTTCGCAAAGACCGTTGAGATTACCGAGCCCACCACCACAGCAGCACCCGCTACCTCGGCATCTACTACCAAAGCCGCAAACACCGATCCCACCAATGCAAAGAACTCCACCACCAAGGCTGCCGAATCTTCATCCAAGAGCGCAGCGGATCTCATTGCCGATCTCAGCAATGCTGTTGACAAGATCACCACAACCCTTCCCAATAAGGTTACCGAGGATAACGGTGAAGTAGTCACCAATCCCAGCGGTGTTACCGCAGTTGACGACAGCGGCGACAGCACAACCAAGGCGGCTGTTTCCTCCACCAAGAAGGCGGCTCCCGTAAGCAGCAGAGTTCCCAACACCGGCAGCAGCATCGCTGTTCCCGCAATTGCAGTTCTCGCTCTTCTTGCTGGCACCGTAGCAGTAGTCAAGACCAAGAAAGACGAAGACTGATAACCGGATCACTTCAGAGAAAAACAAACAGACAAATATTTAAGAAACCCGCAAGGTTTTAACCTTGCGGGTTTTGCTTTTTGTTAGGCTTAATTTTAACAAGCTTTCGTAGGGGCGGATATTATCCGCCCGCGGGTAAAGAGCTTGATTAATAATTATCTGTTTATTTTTATAAAGAACGCCGCTTTTATACCTCTTTGATTTCGCCGGCTTTTTTGAGGCAGGCTTTGGAGACGCCGGGGCCGACGAGCTCATATATGAGCGTAGCGCAGAGGATGACTGCTCGTATCTGAGATGCGTATTCGGGGAATGCCTGGCCCGCGACGAGTGAGAGGCCTATCGCGACGCCCGCCTGGGGCATGAGCGCGGGGCCGAGATATTTTTTGATGTTCGCATCCGCCTTGCAGATTACCGCGCCGAGAGTTGTGCCCAGCATCTTACCGATTACTCTGAATACTATATATATCGCGCCGACTATACCGACCGTCGGCAGGACTTTAATATTAAGACCTGCGCCCGAAGCGACAAAGAACAGCATAAATACGGGGGGCGTGATATTATCCGAAATATCCATAAGCTTATTGACATCCGAGGAGAAATTCGCGATTATCGCGCCGAGCGACATACACAGCAGCAGTGAGGAGAATCCGCAGAGCTGTGAGAGCCCGAGTCCGAGGAAGATGAATCCGACTGTCAGAGCGGTTCTGTTTCCGGTCTTCTTGAAGAATTTGAGCGGAAGCAGGAAGATGAAGCCGAGAGCCGCGCCAGCCGCAATTGCGCCGAATATTTCAATCGCGGGCGAGAGAATCAGCTGACCGGTGGATGCGCCCTTGCCCGAAATTGCCGCGGCCGCCGCGGCGGCGAGCGAATACATAATCAGCGCCGTCGCGTCATCGAGAGCGACTACCGAGAGCAGTGTTTCGGTCACGGGGCCTTTTGCCTTATACTGCTTGATTACCATTATTGTCGCCGCAGGAGCTGTCGCCGCCGCTATTGACGAGAGAACGAGCGAGAATCTGAGATTACCCGTCACGGGAATCAGAATTCCCGCAACTATTCCGACCGCAAAGAGAGATTCGAGAATTGCTATCATTATCGGTGTGATACCCACGCGCTTGAAATATGAGAGCTTGAATTCGTTGCCTATTGAAAAAGCGATGAAACCGAGCGCGCAGTCGGATATTATTGAAATCTTATCAAGGAAACCTTCGCTCAGCAAGCCGAGGATTGACGGCCCCAGAATCAGACCTGCGATGAGATATCCCGTAACATTCGGCAGTTTGATTCTTTTTACCAGCCGTCCCATCGCCATTCCGCAGAATATCATCAGCGCGAGGTCGGTGAAGGTGTTGAGTTTGATTACATTTGCAAGGTCTAACATCAGTGAGCCATTCCCTCCAGATAATCTATCGGCAGGGTAAACATAATGCCCGTGTCGGGCTTGCTAAGGCCGCCTGTCGCCTCGTTGAGAATGCGGGAAATGACCTTGATATCCTCGTCGCGGGCGACCATGAGAATCGTTTTGTTTTCGTTATGTTCGGGCGTGAATAAGCCGCGCAGGGAGCCGACGATGCGGACGTCGTTGCTGTCATTCAGCTCCTGAATCATGCCCTTGCTGTCGATTATAGTTGCGCCGGGCAGATTATTATCCCTGAATGTTTCGAGCAGTTCGTCGAGGCATTCGGTTTTATTGAGAATTATCGTGACAAGTTTCATATCATAATCTCTCCTTCTGCAATCATTCTATCACCCGCGGGCCGTATTTTCAATATCGCAGGCATAAAAACACGGTGATTTTTTATAAATAAGCCCCGGCTCGTTTGTGAAATGTTTACAAAAATAAAAATAATAAAGCCCGGCGCAGAATTTGTGATATAATAAACAGGATAAGAAAAATATCCGATTGGGGTTGAAAAAATGAAAAAAGTCCTCTGCGTAATTCTCAGCGTAATTATCGCGTTTTCAGTCTGCTCTCTTGCGGCGAGCGCGAAGCAGGATGATATCGAATACAACGGCTACCCGGTAATTCTCGTTCCGGGTTACAGCTCGTCATTTATGTATGATACCGAAACCGGCAAGCAGGCCTGGGGTCTGGATTTCGGCAAAATCGGCCCGATGGTGCTTGAAAGCATTGCCGAGCTCGGCATTTCACTCGGCGCGATGACTGTCGGCAACGCCGATAAAATCGCCAAATACATCGGCGAGGGAATAATAGAAATGTGCGCCGAGCTTCCCTGCAATCCCGACGGTTCAAGCGTTCATCCGCTTGAAAGGTATTACACAAGTGCAGAGGATATGTGCTACGCCGCGATTCTTGAACGCCATCCCGAGGGCGGCTACTGCAGCGAGCCGAAAATTGCCGCGGAGATTGCAAAATACACCGGTTATGAGAACATTTATAATTTCACCGATGATTTCCGCATGGGCAGCGAATTCTGCGCGGAGCAGCTTGATGAATTCATTGAATCCGTCAAGGAATATACGGGCAAGGATAAGGTCAATATTATCGCCATCAGTCACGGCGGACAGACAGTCTCGACCTACCTCGCGCTTCACGGCGAAAAGAATGATATAGTCAACGCGACGCTTGCCGTCCCCGCAGTCTCGGGCGCGGGTTTTGCGTTTGATGCGCTGATGGGCGACGTCCACCTCGACGAGGACTGCATCGCGAGATTCATCGAATACGGCAACGCTGTGGAGGCGGATTATGACTGGCTCCTCAAGGCTCAGCAGCTCGGTTTCCTCGATCAGATATGCAATAAGCTGATTCCCTATGTGCTCGAAGTTATCGGCAACTGGGGCAGCATCTGGGATTTCGTCCCCGCCGACAGATATGAGGAGGCGAAGGCACTCCGCCTTGATACCGAAGCAAACGCGGGGCTTATTGAGGTTTCGGACAGATACCATTATGAAATTCAGCCGAAGGTCCGCGAGGCATTCACCTCCTGCCTCGAAAACGGCATGAATATAAATATCGTTGCAGGCACAGGTCAGTCGATAGTCACCGGCCTTGCCGAGAATTCGGACGGCATCATCACCACCCTGAGCTCAACCGGCGCCACTTGCGCCCCGCTCGGCTCGAGATTTGCCGACGGCTACACTCAGGTCAACGAATGCGGCGGCAAATATAAAGTCAATCCCGCGATGACCGTCGATGCCTCGACCGCCTATCTTCCCGACAACACCTGGTTTGTCGAGGGGATGTTCCACGGCATGATGATTTACGATCCGCATGTGTTTGAATTTATGATGCGGACAGTGCTTGACGATAAGATACAGGATGTCTATTCCGATCCGCGCTTCCCGCAGTTCAGGGATTCCGAGAGCGCCGCTCTCAGCGTTTATACCGAATTCAAGGGTTGCCTGCCCGGCTACATTGACGAGGGCGCAACCGCGCTGATTGTCAAAAACTGCTGCGATAAAGCAAAGGTTACAATAACCTCGATAACGGCAAACGGCCTTGATCTGAATTTCAGGATAACTCCGAAAACGCTGAATCCCGGCGAGACGGTTGAGATTCCCTTCACCGGCGAAATCCCCGCGGTCAGCAAAAAGCTTGTCGATATCACGGTCACCTATCTCTTTGATACCGTCACGCCCGCCGGCTACAGAGTCCAGAGCTATACCCTGATGAACGGTGATGATGTTGATTTCGACGGCGGATATGTCACTGTTCACGAATCGCTTCTCAATAAACTTATCGGCCCCGTTCTCAGCGGAATTCTCAAAAAACTCGGTCTCAATGAATTTCTCTCGATGATATATAACGTTGTCTATTACTGGTTCAATTCCCTGACGAAGATATTTGCCTGAAATATTGACAACCGGGCGCTCCGTATGATAAAATAAAAAGGATGAGCAAGAGAATAATTTATTCATACGGAGTGCAAAATGATCAGAGTTGTAAGCGAAAAGTATAAGAGCATTGAAAAATTCGCCTTGGACTATTTATCTCTTGCGGGATTCGTGCCCGAAATTGAAAAAGAATATATTATTTTTCCCGGTTTCTGTGATGTTCACGTTCATTTCAGAGAGCCGGGATTTTGTTATAAGGAGACAGTTGAAACAGGCTCTGCCGCAGCGGCTCACGGCGGATATACGGCAGTCTGCCCGATGCCTAATCTGAAGCCCGCGCCCGACTGCCTCGATAATCTTAAAATCGAACTTGACGCCGCGGAAAAATCACCTGTTCGCGTGATTCCCTACGGCACGATAACAAGAAACGAAGAGGGCGCCGCTCTCTCGGATATGGACGAAATGAGCCCGTTTGTCTGCGGCTTCTCGGATGACGGCAGAGGAGTTCAGGCGGGTGAAATGATGGAGAGCGCAATGCTTAAAGCGAAGGCTCTCGGCAAAATTATCGCCGCCCACTGCGAAGATAATTCGCTCCTTAACGGCGGATATATTCACGAGGGCAGATATGCCGCGGCTCACGGTCATAAAGGAATCTCAAGCGCGAGCGAATACAAGCAGATTGAAAGGGATATAGTTCTGTGTGAAAAGACGGGTTGCGCCTATCACGTCTGCCATATATCAACGAAGGAGAGCGTAGCTCTGATAAGAGATGCCAAGGCGCGCGGCGTGAATATCACCTGCGAGACCGGCCCGCATTACCTTGCCCTTTGTGAGGATGACCTGATTGAGGACGGCAGATTCAAGATGAATCCGCCCCTGCGCTCAGCCGAGGATAAGGCGGCGCTGATTGAGGGAATAAAAGACGGCACAATTGATATGATTGCGACCGACCATGCCCCGCATTCCGCAGAGGAGAAATCAAAGGGACTCGCGGGGAGCCTTATGGGTATTGTCGGGCTTGAAACGGCTTTTCCCGTGCTCTGGACAAAGCTTGTGAAAACAGGAATCATAAGCGAAGAAAAGCTCGCAGACCTGCTCTGCGACAATCCCAAAAAGCGTTTTTCGATAGATACGGGCGATGATTTCACTGTGTTTGAAGTATCAACGCCTTATAGAATAGACTCGGAGAAATTCCTCTCAAAAGGCAGAGCGACGCCGTTTGACGGCGATGAGGTTTACGGCAGATGCGTGCTGACGGTCTGCAGAGGCAAAACGGTATATTCGGAGATTTGAAGTAATATGAAACAGGAAATTTTCACGATACAATCAAATAAAAAAATCGCGAAGGATGTTTATGAACTTATTCTCGCGGGCAATACGGACGAAATCACCACGCCCGGTCAGTTTGTGAACATTGCTCTTGACGGATTCTTTCTGCGCAGACCGATTTCCGTCTGCGATTATGAGAGCGGAAAGCTTACGCTGATATATAAGGTTGTCGGCAGGGGAACGGAAAAGCTTGCCCTGATGAGCGAAGGAGAAACGCTCGATATACTCACCGGCCTCGGCAACGGCTACAATACCGCGAAGAGCGGCGAGAGCCCCGTGCTTATCGGCGGCGGAGTCGGTGTCCCCCCGATGTTCAATCTCGCGAAAAAACTGATTGCCGAGGGCAAAAAGGTTACCGCGATACTCGGCTTCAACACTAAAGACGAAGTTTTTTATGAGGATGAATTCAGAGCGTCGGGCGCAGAAACAATTATCGTTACCGCCGACGGTTCATACGGCAAAAAAGGCTTTGTCACCGATGCTCTGCCAGAAGTAGACTATTCATTCTTCTATACCTGCGGCCCCGAGCCGATGTTCAGGGCGCTTAGCAAGGTTGTAAAGACAGAGGGTCAATACAGTTTTGAGGAGCGCATGGGCTGCGGTTTCGGCGCGTGTATGGGATGTTCGTGCAAAACGCTCACGGGTAACAAGCGAATCTGCAAAGAAGGTCCTGTTATGGAAAGCGGGGAGATAATATGGAAAGATTAAAGGTAAATCTCTGCGGTATCGAGCTCGACAATCCCGTAATACCCGCATCGGGAACATTCGGATTCGGCTATGAATTCGCCGAGCTTTACGATATAAATATTCTCGGAACTTTTTCTTTCAAGGGAACCACAAAGGATGCCCGTTTCGGCAATCCCACCCCGAGAATCGCCGAATGCACCTCGGGGATGATAAACGCGGTCGGTCTGCAGAATCCGGGCGTGGATAAGGTTATAAGCGGGGAACTTCCGAAGCTGAAGGCTGTTTTCAATAAAAAAGTTATGGCAAATGTCAGCGGTTTCTCCGTTGATGATTACGCATATACCTGCGAAAAACTCGATAAAGAGGAGCAGGTCGGCTGGCTCGAGGTCAATGTCAGCTGCCCAAATGTTCACGGCGGCGGAATGAGCTTCGGAACGAATCCCGAAAGCGCTGCAGAGGTGACAAAAGCCGTAAAGGCGGTAACAAAAAAGCCCGTCATAATCAAACTTTCGCCTAATGTTACCGATATAGTTTCGATAGCAAAAGCATGCGAGGAAGCTGGTGCTGACGGCATAAGCCTGATAAACACCCTGCTCGGTATGAGGATAGATCTCAGAACAAAGCGCCCCATAATTGCGAATAAAATGGGCGGATTCTCGGGACCCGCGATTTTCCCCGTCGCCCTGAGAATGGTATATCAGGTTACCTCAAATGTGAAAATTCCCGTAATCGGTATGGGCGGCGTATCGACTGCGGAAGACGTGCTGGAGATGATGATGGCCGGCGCCTGTGCAGTGGAGATCGGCGCAGCCAACCTGACAGATCCCTGCGCCTGCCGGAAGATCATAGAGGATCTGCCTGCAGCGATGGACAGGTATGGGATCAGAAGTCTGGATGATTTGAAAGGAGCGGTATGACATGGGCAAGGATGTGATCGTGGCCTGCGACTTTGACAGTATGGAAAAGACGCTGACGTTCCTTG
>JAFZOE010000229.1 GCA_017552845.1 Clostridia bacterium | reverse complement strand
TGTCAAATATTCAACCAAAAACGAGGATTATTCCGAGGAATTCAGGGATGAAGAGGGCGAAGTGATTGCGAAGCTCGAGATTTCGTATCCCGTTGTTACAAGCAAAGACAGACCCGACTCAGCCGAAGAAATCACTCAGTGGTTTGAGGAATATAAAGACGGCGAAATCGATAATATCAGAATGAATCTCGAATCGCTCAGGGAGCGCAACCGCAAATTCGGCATCGAGGGCGTGACGGTTACAAAAATCGCGATTGAGCCCTATTATCAGGGCGGTTATCATGTTTCCTATCTTATAAAGAAGCAGACCGGCACCAACCCCGATGAGGATGACGGCACCGTGACCGCCTGCACCTTCTCGCTGGCCGACGGCTACCGCCTCTCGCTCAAATCGCTGTATAAGAGCGAAATCGAGAATCCCCGCGAAGAAATCAAGAGTATGATTCAGGAGGAGGCCGATGTCTCCTATTCCGTGAGAGGAAACATCGCCCTTTCCGAGGAACAGAAGAAAATTCTCGATGACCTCTTCGATGATGAAAACTTCTGTATCAAGGAGAATTCCCTAATTTTCCCGTATTCATTCAAGATTCTTTCGAGCGGCGCGCGCACCGGATTCTACTTATGCCCCGTTGATTACGGCTATGCCGGCGATGTCCTGCTGACTCCCGAAGAATACTACGAACAGAATTATAAGGATTGATAATATGCCTGCTGCATTGATAACGGTTTTTGTATCTGTAATGGTTGTGTTTATGATAGCCGCCGGGCAGAACAGTTTCATGAAATACCGCATCATTGAGAAAAAGAAAGGAAGGAGAACTGAAATGTCGGTTGAAATGATAAAGGACCTCATCGGTCAGAATGTAACAATAAGTCTTTTCAATGAATCTCTCGCTTCCCGCGGCGTGATTATCGCCGTCGAGGATAACTGGGTAAAGGTTGAGGAAAAGAAACAGACGAGGATTATCAACGGCGATATGATAAGAGATATCGCGATTGTCCCCGAAAAGAAAGCAAACTGATAAAAGCATAAGCTGCTCCCTGCGCTCATCCGGGCCGCAGGGAGAATTTACATAGGGCAGGAGTGAGAGAATCTGACTGAGGATGAGAAATACGAAAAGATAGGCAAAACCATTTTTTCAATCACATATTTCGTCTTCGCGCTGAGAATGACCGTTTTCTTCTCGGCCGCGGCGCTGATTATCCTGCTCATCATCGGCAAACCTCTCTGGATTGCTCCGATAGCAGGTGTCATCTCTTTTCTCATATACCGCGCCGCCCGCCGCCTCATCCTGCGTATTTTCCTAAGACTCGGAAGAGGAGAATAGAATAAAGCCGAATTATGTCTGCAGCAGCCTACGGATATAATTAAGAATTGAGAACGGTCGATGAATGTAAGAAGCATTTATGCTTACATAAGAACGTAGGGGCGGATATCATCCGCCCGCCCAAGGATATGCGAAGCATTGGATAACAAAGAAAAAGGATTCTTGCAAAGAAGTTCCGGCAGTAATATGCCTTCGCTATTAAACAAAAATCCTTTTTGTGAGCCAATTATAATACAGCATTATAATCAAGTCAAGTATTCATTTACTGCCCTCTCCGCATTCGGAGAGGGCGTTGCTTTTCTCCCATATATAATGTAATAGAAACATATAACATACTATATATAGCACGCGGGAGAGTGATGCGAAAACTTTGCGCCCGGCTTCCTCAATTCGGCACGCCCGGCGGGGTTGACAAAATGCTGTAAAATAGGTGAAAAAACTTCTTGACAAGGGTTAGAAAAGGTGGTAATATAGCAAGGCACTCGCGGAAAGCGGGGGCAGGGACGGAAGGCGAGCGGAGGCTCAGGAGAGCCGAAGAGGAAGGCCGGAAGT